>JBBQBC010000005.1:0-48444 GCA_038317155.1 Bacteroidales bacterium | reverse complement strand
CCTCGACACCCGGACCTCGTCCCGGGTTTCAGGATCAACCCTGTCTTCCTGTGGCATACAGGCAGGCTTATCCTTTCTTAAAACCTCAGTAACAAGAAATAACCACCACACCTCTAAACCTTATTGCATCTTCTAACCTTATTGAATAATTTCCATTAAAATTTAATATTTACTTAGCGCCCAATTCAATAAATCTTTTAACAAACGTTGCCAGCTCTTAATCAATAAAATAACAACTCATCATCACTTCATTCCGTTTATGTTTATTGTGACAATTATTTTTGCACAAATAAACTGAATAGAAAACTCTGAAAAATTCCATATTTTTGTGGTAAGAAAATTTCAGACTGCTAGCGAAAAGTTAGCATTATTGCTGAATTATATGTGTTAAACATACTTTTTCCAATTAAAGCGAAGTCCATGAAAACAAAAGCAACTTACCAGATTAAGATCGATTTGAAAGACTCTAAACCGAAAATATGGAGAAGGGTTTTAATTCCTTCTGATATGAAATTATCCGACTTCCATGAAGTGATTCAAATATCCATGGGATGGACAAATTCGCATTTGCATCAGTTCATAAAAGACAAGACGTATTATACGGTAAAAATTAAGGACGATGATCTCTGGGATGAAATGGATAATGTTGACTACAAGAAGATGAAAGTTTCGGATTTGTTGAAATTTGAAAAGGAAAAGATTTTGTATGAATACGATTTTGGTGATAGTTGGTATCATGAAATTATCCTTGAAAAAATTCTTCCATTCGATAAAGAGCAGGAACTTCCGGTTTGTATTAAAGGAAAAATGAATTGCCCGCCAGAAGACTGTGGCGGTGTATGGGGTTATATGCAAATGCTGGAAATTCTTTCCAATCCTGATCATAAAGAATATAAAGACTACCTGGAATGGCTGGGAGGCGAATTTGACCCTGAATATTTCGACCTTGATGATATTAATGAAATGCTGCGGTAAAGAATTAGAAACCGAATTATATAAATCGGCTTAAACAATAAAGGGACAATAGTGACATGTGTGACATCACATTTTAGTCACACATGTCCCTTTAGTCACAGTAATTAAAAAATGGGAAATGACAAGCAAAATATAGAAGGTTTTATACCACTTCATGGTGGTTATAGAAATCTTATAGCTTACCAGAAGTCAGAAATAATTTATGATGGCACCATTTATTTTACCAAAAGGTTTTTTACAAAATATGATAGAACTATTGACCAAATGGTGCAGGCAGCAAGGAGCGGCAAACAAAATATAGCAGAAGCCAGCATGGCATCGGCAACTTCAAAAGAAACCGAAATTAAACTTACCAACGTGGCCAGAGCTTCTCTTGAAGAACTAAAAATAGACTATGAGGATTTTCTTAGAAGCAATAAGTATGAAATTTGGGGGAAAGACCATAGGTTTACACAACGATTCAGGGAGTTGAACAGAACACCCAACGCAAATTATGAAACATACCGTAAAGCACTCGAACACGAAAAACCTGAAATTTGTGCCAACTCAATGATCTGCCTTATTAGTATTGTAAGTTACCTTTTGAATCAGCAAATAAAAACGTTGGAAACAGCTTTTTTAAATGAAGGAGGACTACGTGAAAGAATGACAAGAGCAAGAATAGAAAAAAGAAACAGTAATAAATAATGAGCAACTTATCTGGCATTATAAATTTTATCCATGAAAATATGCGTGAAGACCGTGGAGTTATGACAATCAACTTTTAGTGAAATCATCTGAAAATTATTTATCAGAAACCAGAATATTTCACATCGCAATCAACTATATTTGTACTATGCTTTTTGCTGAATAATCAGAAACTACTAATTACCGTTATATGAAAAAGATAATTTCAATTTTGTCAATGCTGGTTGCGGGCAATTGTTATTCCGCGACAGGGAATGCCAGTGATGGAATATTCGCCACGCTTGCGGTTCTGGGATTTCTAATGTTTCTTCTTGCTATAGTCACAATTGCCGGTTTTATCAAACGTCAGATAAAGGTAAAAAGAGCAAAAAGGGTCCTGCATCAGGCGGAAATTACAAACCATGCGGATTTACTTTTATCAACAACTTCATAGTATAAATTGGTGGTTAAATATCTTGATGCATAGCTCAATTTTTATTTGTGCTATTGGTCATTACTTATCATAATGTAATGTAAAGTTGAAAAATAAAAGTTACATGAACCCTGATTCCGGATCGACCTTATCTGTCAAATACTAAAACATAAAAAAGCCATCCGAAGGGATGGCTTTTTAAATTCAATCAACATTGCCTACCATGCAAACAGCGGGAATTCGCTCATAAGCGTATTTACTTTTTCACGAACAGTGTCAATAACGGTTTCATTATCAATATTACTCAGCACTTCGTCGATCAGGTCAACGATTATGCCCATGTGCTCTTCCTTCAGGCCACGGGTAGTTATAGCTGGAGTTCCCACACGGATACCGGAAGTGGTAAAAGGAGAGCGGCTGTCGAAGGGAACCATATTTTTATTGATGGTGATATCGGCCTTCACCAGGGTGTTTTCAGCCACTTTCCCGGTGAGTTCGGGAAATTTTGAGCGTAGGTCAATCAGCATCAGGTGGTTGTCGGTGCCTCCTGAAATTACATGGTAGCCTTTGTCAACAAAGGCCTTTGCCATAACCTGAGCGTTTTTCTTTACCTGGATAATGTAATCCATAAATTCATCTGACAGGGCTTCACCAAATGCAACAGCTTTGGAAGCAATCACATGTTCCAGCGGCCCGCCCTGAATACCAGGGAATACGGCTGAATCGAGCATTGCTGACATCATTTTAATTTCACCTTTCGGGGTTTTTAATCCCCAGGGATTCTCAAAGTCTTTACCCATAAAAATCAGTCCACCACGGGGGCCGCGGAGGGTTTTATGGGTAGTTGTCGTAATTATGTGACAATAAGGTACCGGATCGTTTAGCAAGCCACGGGCAATCAAACCGGCCGGATGGGCAATATCGGCCATTAACAGAGCGCCGATCTTATCAGCGATCTGTCGCATGCGTTTATAGTCCCAGTCGCGGGAGTAGGCCGAAGCACCGGCAATGATCAGTTTTGGCCTGGTCTCCAGGGCAACAGCCTCCATTTTGTCGTAATTGATCATTCCGGTTTCTTCTTCAACTCCATAAGCAACCGGATGGTAGAGGATTCCAGATGAATTTACCGGAGAGCCATGTGACAGGTGTCCGCCATGTGCCAGGTTAAGACCCATAAATGTATCCCCTGGTTTCAGCACGGTCATCAGCACAGCCATGTTGGCCTGAGCGCCTGAGTGTGGCTGCACGTTGGCCCATTCGGCTCCAAAAAGTGCTTTGGCACGATCAATGGCCAATTGCTCTGTCTGGTCAACTATCTGGCAACCTCCATAATAGCGCTTGCCGGGGTATCCTTCAGCGTATTTGTTGGTGAGTACTGAGCCCATCGCATCCAGTACCTGTTGACTAACGAAATTTTCCGAAGCAATCAACTCGATGCCGTGCATCTGCCGTTCTTTTTCCTGCTTGATCAGGTCAAATACCTGTTTGTCCTTTTTCATGGTAATAAATATATTTTATTGGTTGATTTTCCTCAACTTTTTGCCCCGGAATTTCTCCCGGAATCGGTGCAAAGGTATAAAAAGAAACTTACTGCATTGTTGCTTTTCAAATTTTCATTGAATAGACCTCTAATTTATTAATAATTTGAAAATCAATTAAATAATATGGCCGGAGTTGGTATTTTCAAACTCCGGCCTTGTTATATTTATTAGAAATTCAATTACCTGATAATAACAATTTTCCTTGTCAGGATTTTATTATCGGTTTTTATCTGCATAGTATAGGTGCCTTGGTTAAATGCAGAAAGGTCGAAAATGTAGCGGTCTTCACCACTGCATTTTCTGCTGATGATCGTGTGTCCGGTTATATCTGAAAGCAAGACATCCAGCTTTGGATTTCTTGCTTTATCAACTTCAAGAACGAACAATCCTTCTGAAGGGTTCGGGAAAATGCGGATTCCCTGAAGGTCATTTTCTTCAACAGAAACTTCAGATCCAGATTGGGTAACAGTGACTTTCTGCGGATCCTTGCCGGCGATTACAACTGAAATGGTTGAAATGCGCTCAGCATAGTAAGGATTCTGCAAATAACTGGAAACCAGGACTCCCGTTAAATTGCCCGATGGGGTCACTGTAAGCCATGCTGAATCAGCCGAGGCTGTCCAGGTGGTATTGGAAGTTATATCAAAACTTGCATTCCCGGCAAGGTAAGTAACATTTGCATTCCCTGGATTAACCGAAACCATAGGTTCTGCTCCGGCCTGTTCAAGAATGGCAACTTGTGAAAGGTCGCCGGCAGAAATTGTTACAGCTGCATTCCGCAAAATAATACCCGGGTTTTGTTCGTAGGTAATCTGAATAATTGCATTACCACTTACTCCTGCCGGCATACTCACCCAGTTTGCATCGGCACTCGTTGTCCAATCTGTATTTGAAGAAATTAGTAGTTCTGCAATGCCGGCCTCAGCAGAAACCTGTATCAGCAGCGGTTCGATATTCAAATAGGCTGCTGCTGCATCCTGCGTAAGCGTAAAAACAACAGGGTCAAGGCCGTCGATGGAAATGGTAACAGGTGCCGAGCGTATGGCTGCCCAGGTATTCTCCTGGTAGTCAATGGCTATGGTACCATTTCCGGTACCTGAAGGTGTAACCGTAAACCAGTCAGATTCTGTTTGAACAGTCCAGATTGAATTTGAAGTAACATTTAAAACCACATTACCTGCAGTGTTTGCTACTTCAAAGCTGGTGGGATCAACCGTAAGCACCGGCAAAGCACCTGCCTGGGTAACCGTAACTGTGATGGGGTCAAGTCCGCCAACTGCCACCATGATATTAGCCAGCCTTTCAAAGGCCATCTCGTTTGCAGCATACTCTGTTACAATATTGCCATTGCCGGCACCTGAAGTAGTAACTGTGCACCATGCCTGGTCGCTTTCTGCAGTCCAGGTTGAATTTGAGGCAACTACAAAAGCAGTGGTACCAGCATTATAGGTAACATCCTGATTAAGCGGAGTTACTCCAAGTGTGGGTGGCTCTGCCAGGGTTGTAGCCTGTGCCGTAATGCCCTGAGAATAATTCGATTCAGTATCATAGGAAAACGCTTTATAATAATAAGTTGTTAAAGGCGCAAGTCCTGTATGACTGAAAGTAGCTTGATCTCCTGAATAGAGGACCATTCCTCCACCCGGCAGCGTTTCACCGGCATTGTATTGCTGACCGCTAAGTGGAATACCAAAAGTACCATCGGTGGAAGAGACCAGCATAACCGGACTATTATCCTGGTTTTTCTCCCAGGCCAGAATGATCTGAGCGTCACTCATGGCATTGGCTGTGAGCAAGGCAGGATTTACTACCGGACTGGCACAACTAACTGTTGCAGCCCATCCCGGATAATTGGAACTGTTGTTGCTGCGAAATACTACGGTTAATGAGCCGGTTGCGTTGTCAGATGTCACAATCCCCGGTGAATTGGTTCCGCACCAGGTGCCAAGTATCGGAGCAAACGGAGTGCGTCCATTGTATATGATTATGTAATCTTTACTGCAGTCTGCTTCCAGTTCAAAATCTGTAAAATTGATACTGATCTGGTGATTTGGCAATGAAGCATTAAACACCATGGTGTAATTCATGTTATTACCATAATTCCCGGTTGCTCCACCCGGATCGAAAAACGTTCCGGTACATGTGTTAACTGTGGTATTTGTCATCACAAACTCATCAGGAATAACATTAATGTAATTTGTTTTGGTTGCGGTGTTCCCGTTAACTGTCAGGGAAACAGTTTTTGTTCCTGTACTGGTGTAAATTACACTGTGCGGGCCCTGGGATGTGGCTGTTGGAGGTATAGCGTCGGCACCAAAATCCCATAACCACGATGTAACATCACAAGTGGATGCATCGGTAAAAGTAGTTGGGTTGTTGACAACAATAGATAGGGGGGTAGCAGAGAATTCGGCATTGGCAACATTAACCTTTATATAGGCAACCTTACTCTCTGAGTTGGTTCCACCCCCATTGGTAGCATTCAGGGTTGCGGTGTAATTGCCGAATTGGGTAAACTGGACCCTGGGATTTTGAGAACCGCTGTTTGTCCCGTTTACATAAACTATTGTATTAGGCATAAACGACCATGACCAGGCTGTGGGGCTGCCGGTTGATAGGTCTGTAAAGTTTACCGTTTCGTTAAGGCAGGGAAGGGTATTGTCGGCAATAAAATTAGGATTCGGCCCAAGGGGCCCAATGCTGAAAGAGGCAATTCTCGTTTTCTGACCACCGCTTGAATATTGGTTGGTGTACCAGAATGTTTCATCATCGGCTGGATCAATGCTCAGCAATGAATAGTCTCCCCAGCGGTTGGCGCCGGTTTGTGAAGCGGTTCCTTCCCATATTATACCTTCGGGGACATCCATAATCCCATTGGCATTGTTATATTCTGTTTCTGTTTGTCCGGTAAACCGGATTCCCGGAAAGAGAGTAGTGCTTGATGTAGAATACCCAAGTCCAATTTCATTGTTTCCGTTCAGCATAATGCTGCCCATCCAGCGCGAATGCTGATCGGGAGCATAAGTTCCGGTTTGCCTGACTGTCCAGTTTCCGGTTGTTTTTCTGAGCTCGTACCAGCGGACGCCGGCATGGTCGGTGGCGTCTACATCAACTGTATGGCAGCAAACAATGGTTTGATAAGAGCCGAAGTTGCGGTACTGCGGAACGTTCATAATTACCTGCGGAACTGCATCCAGCTCCTGGCTTGTATTTAGCTGCTTGATATTGTTCCAGTTGTTGCCGAAATTGCTGTCGAAAGGGGTTACATCCAGTTGCTGTACGCGGGTGAATGTTGAATTGGTCGTGGTGTTCCAGTCCGCAGCAAGTTCGTAAATCCACAGTTGGTCGCCGGAACCTCCGAAGGCATCATCCTGCTGGGCTATGAAAATTCCGGGTGAACCAGCCGGGGCGGGAGGGCCATCGTTATCAACCGGAGGAACCATCATAAATCCGTCAACTGAACCGGGCCTCCAGTTATTGCTAAAAGAAACCATTTTAGGATTTGTGCCACCCGTAAGCATCACCTCACGCTGGAATACATATATATCTGTTCCGCTTGAAGTGTTGGTCCCCATGTAATACCCGTCAGGCCAGATGCCGAATTTTTCATAGTCGGGCATACCGCTCATATTAAATGAATACTGATTCCAGGTTCCGGTAGGATCGTTGGTTGTCGATATAGCGATCAGCATCCGGTTAGGTGATCCACAAAGTGAAAACTCCGCAGCCAACCAACGGTCTGCCATTTCATCATAGAGTACAATCGGGTCGCCATCGTTGCAGTTTGATCCCGGAACACTGCCGAAAAGCTGGTTCATGTTGGTAGGACCCGCCAGTAAGCTGCCGGTTTTTGAATAGATGGCATAGGTTGTATTTACCGTTTGCATGTAGTGGTTGGGTCCGGCAACGCCATTTTCATCTGGTGGATAATAGGGGGAGTTCTGCCCCTGAAAATTGACTAAAGGATCGCTGGCGGCTGATCTATTTTGACCCATTAATTTTTGCCAGGCTGCGTCTGGCCCTTTTGGTAATGCAGTTTCCGCAAATGGGTAATTGCGCAGGCGAAGTTTTGGATTTAACAGTTTTAGTTCGGCTTTTACAACCATTGCCGCATATTCTGCTTCAGTGAGGGGAGGAATATCTTTCAGCGGTTTACTGATGCCAATAAATGTACCTTCACCGACTGCTGCCGGCTTCAGTATTTCGTCCTGTGCCTGGCTTGTAAAACCGGCCAAACTCAGGAAGAGCAGGGTAATGAAAAAGGATCTCATTTGAATAAGGTTTAGTTGTTTAGTGAAAAGAGGAAGGATTAATATCCCGGATATTAATCTTATAAGGTACGCAAAGGTAGTATTTAATAACAAATTTTATTAAGACAAAATTGATAATGTTTGAAAGTATATTTGTTATATATCACAATATGAGCGCTTTAATAGGATTCGGATTGGATTTAATTTTCTATTGGAACCTTTTTTCAGGTTTTAATTAATAGCATCAGTAAAAAGATTTTACTTTGTTTGTCATTTTCAGTGCTCCTGGCAAAATAAGTCCCGGGTATTTCCCGCGATATTCAAAAAGAAGTTGACTAAGTTCCAGATGTCCCTTTCTGCCTGAAAAAGGCGGGTAAACCCAGGGGAAGGTTACCGGCAAAATAAATTATGTTCATTTGAGTTTATATTAACAACGAAACTGATTTTTGTACCTTTGCCCTATGGAAAAAGAAGGATTGAGATATAATGGCATTCTTATTCCGTTATTTCTGGTCTGGTTGACTCTGACCGCTTTTGTCGTTAAGGCCCAGCCTCCGACACCTGTCTTAAATTGTATATCAGTTGAAGACGGTGGTTCACTCACCGTCTCCTGGTCAATACCTTCAGGTACTTTCGACGGGTTCAGGCTTTATTATAAGAAGATAAATGACCCGTTGTCAATCCCAATTGATTTTAACAATTCGACCAGCAGTACCGTACTTCCTGTTGCGGACGGGCAAACGGTTGGCTATGAAATTTATATGTTTACATTTGTATTTGGCCCTCCTTTTCTAACATCTGCCGAATCGAACCATATACGAAGTATGATGCTCACTGTTTCCAACGCTGGTGCCGGCAATGGCATTGCCCGCCTCGACTGGAACAGGATACAATCGGGAAATACCGGGGTGTTCAACATTTTCAGGAAAGAGTTGGCTGGCACTTTTACCCAGATAGGGCAGACCAATAACATTTATTATGAAGATGTTATAACGGATCCTTACTGTAAGATCGGTAACTCCGGAACGGATCTTTATTACAGGGTTGAATTCTCTTCGGGCAGTTGTGTGGCAAATTCTTCAATTGGAAGCGGCAATTTTTATGATGATAACGTTCCGGATGACCCAACACTTTCTTTCGTTTCAATTAATGCATCAGGTCTGGCCGAGGTAAACTGGACACACAGCCCTTCCGCTGATGTAAGTGGCTATATTGTTGGTGTTCAGGAAGGCCTGAATTTTATCGACCATTTTACCACTGGTTACACCAACTTATTTGTTGATGATAAGTTTGCCCTGCCAACCTACCATGATCCCTGCAGCCAGCGTGTAATTTATGTGGTCCGGGCTAAGGATTTATGCAACAATCAAAGCTCCGGTGCGGTAAATTACGAATTTCCGCACAACACTATTTTGCTCAGCGGCGAAACACAGACACTGTGTAATCGTAAAGCAACCCTTACCTGGAATGCCTATAAAAACATGCAACCTGCAGTTACAGATTACAAGGTTATGCGTACACAAAATGGTTCGGCCCCTGCCGTGATTGCCAGTATTGCAGCCACTGCCGCAACGCAGTATAGCTATATTGATGATGAGATGCTGACCCCTGGTGATGTCTACACCTATATGATTGTTACCAACAACGGGGACAATTCCATGGTTTCCAGAAGTTGCGAAATTCAACTGATACCCGATCCTGAGCCTTTCTCATTGTTTGAACTCGACTACCTTTCAGTAGTTGACAACAACCACATTGAACTTTTTGTAAACAGCGATCCTCCTAACCTGGTCTCTGACATTGAAGTCTGGCGTTCAGCCATTGATGGCTCATCGGTCGAAAAACTTTTCAGCCAGCCCTGGGATCCAATTTCCCCGGTGACAATTGTCGATCCTACAGCGCTGGTAAATGAAACCAGTTATTATTACAGTGTTTTAGCCTTTGATGCCTGTGGGTTTGAACTTGAAACTTCAAATGTTGCAAGAAGTATTTACCTGCAGATTTCGGATTTGGGTAACGATCAGTATCGTTTAAGCTGGAATGCCTATGAAGAATGGGGGAATGAACTGCTGGAATACAGTGTTTACCGCATTGCTGATGGGGTAGTAGAGGCGGGTTTCCCGATAACCGTTGCGCCTTCTGTATTGGTATTCAACGATTTTGCCGGTGATCTGGTGGCCAATCGCACCACTTATTATGTGGAAGCTGTGAGGAATGATGACATTCCCAGCCGTTCAAATGAGGTTTTGTTACCTGCAGAGTCAGTTGTGATTATACCCAGCGCTTTCCGACCTGATGGTATCCAACCTGTTTTTAAACCCAGGTTAAAAAACATAGAACCCGGTTCTTATCTGTTCACCATTTACAACCGTTGGGGACAGCTGGTATTCGAAACCAACAATCCAGCCGAAGGATGGAATGGTTTGTCCAAAGGCAAAGAGTCTTCGCCTGACATTTATGCCTGGGTCTTAACTTTTAATGATCTTACAGGCAAAAAAGTATCTAAACGTGGATCGGTAATGATTATCAGGTAAAACCGGCCTTGTTTACAACTTGTCGTGATTATTATTCAATACTTCATTAAAATTTTGCATTATATTGAAAATCAATTAGTTATTAGAACAGCTTGTTTATTTTCAAATTCTTGAAAATCAATTCTTTACTGCCTGCCCCGCCACTTCGGCGGGGTCACTTCGACAAGCTCAGTGCATCGCTTTGCGTCGTTGCAGCTTGCCCCGCCACTTCGGCGGGGTGAGATAAAAATTTACCGATCTATTGAATTAAACCATTAGAATGATATTATCCTCAGCGTTTTTTGTTAATATTCGCCAAATTGTGAACATAGCATTAGTTATTTCGTTCAATGGTAAACTGGAGTAATCTACCCGTTAAAACCTATGAAATTTGCTAAAAAGTTTTACAACCTGATACTTGGGCAGGTTGAATCAAAATATGCGATTCCCGTTTTATTTGTAATGGCATTCATGGAGTCGGTTTTTTCACCATTCCCCTTTACTGTATTGCTGATTGCCATTTCAATTGCAAATACCAGCCGTTCCTTTTTTTATGCTTTGACCGGAACCATTGGTGCTGGTTTCGGTGCGATCGCCGGTTATTTTATAGGAAACCTGCTTTGGCTGTCAGGTGATGGGAACTTCACGGCGTTTGCTTACTTCTTTTTCAACAACATACCCGGTTTCAGTATTGAAGCTTATAATTCCATTCAGGCATTGTTTGCAACCAGGGGAGTGCTGATTGTCCTGATAGCTGGCTTTTCGCCTATGCCCTTCGAGCTGGCTACCATCACTTCGGGGGTTTTTAACGTTAACTTCTTTCTATTCGTCACAGCGGCTCTTATAGCCCGTGGAGCAAGGTATTTTTTACTGGCATGGCTTATCTGGAGATTCGGATCAAAAGCTAAAGAGATCATTCGCAAATACTTCAACTGGATAGCGATAGCGATGGCAATATTTGTTGCAGGTGTAATTGTGGTTTTTACCAATATGATTTAGTTCCCCGGATTACAAATGCCGGTCCCGGGTTAAATTACTCTTCTGCGAAACAAGTGTTTAGGTATTGTTTCCTGTAATCTTAATCGGTTGAATAACAATTAAAAACAGGATTAATCTCCTAAACGGCGGTTTTTTACATATTTTTCGAGCCATTGATCGGTTTCCCAAAGCATGTGCATAATATTTTCCCTGGCATTGTATCCATGACTTTCATAAGGAAGCAAGACAAGCCTTGTCGTTCCTCCCAGCCCTTTGATAGCGCCGAAAAGCCGCTCACTTTGCAGGGTAAAAGTACCCGGATTGTTATCGGCATCGCCATGAATCAGTAAAAGGGGTTCATTGATTTTATCGGCGTTCAAAAAGGGTGACATCTGATTGTAAACTTCCGGTGCCTCCCAAAAGGTGCGTTCCTCTGATTGGAATCCAAACGGGGTCAGGCTGCGGTTATAGGCTCCGCTTCGGGCAATGCCGGCTGCAAACAGGTCGCAATGTGCCATCAGGTTAGCCGTCATAAAAGCCCCATAAGAGTGTCCTCCGATGGCAACCCTGTTTCTGTCAACAACGCCGCGATTTGCGGCAAAATCAATGGCCGCAGCCGCATTGGCAACCAGTTGTTCAATAAAAGTATCGTTGGGTTGCTGGTCGCCTTCCCCGATAATGGGGAAGTCGGCATCGTCGAGAATCGCATAGCCGCGGGCTGCCCAATAAACGGGTGAACCATAAAACAATTGCACAAATGTATTCGGCGACTCTTTTACCTGCCCGGCCTGCTGCGCGTCTTTGTATTCAACGGGGTAAGCCCACATAAGCATGGGTAACCTTCCATCGCGCACCGAATCGTAACCGGCCGGCAGATACAAGGTGGCCGAAAGATCAAACCCATCGGCCCTTTTGTAACGAACCCGCTCTTTGGATACATTCATAAATGAAGCATAAGGATTTGGGAATGAAGTTAAGGCCTTCAGATTTTTGCCGTCACGCAGATAGAAATTCGGATTCCGGGTTTTACCTTCAACGGAGGTGATCATTTTCTTTTTTGCCGGATCAATCACCCGTACAATGGCTTCGTATGTTGAAATCCCGTCAGCCTGCCACAATCGTTTAGTTTTCAGTGATTTCAGGTCAAATTCATCAACAAATGGCTTGTTTCCTTCGGGGGAATAACCTTCTCCCTGAAGATAAAGCTTCGAACCATCGGCTGAGGTTTGTACAACATAAGTGTTGTAAACGTTGCGCTTTGTCAGAAAATCACCCGGATCCCCATAATAATCTTCGGTAGAACGGTCGAAAATTACTTCAGGTTTTTCATTTTCGCGGGAAGGATCAATGCGGTAAGTGACTGCATTCCTGGTTTTCCACCAGTAATCGTAAACAAAAGCTAACTTTTCGTTGCCCCAGTTCATTCCTGAAAACCGGTTTCGCAGGGCTGCCAGCATCAGGGGTTTTGCTGTAAACGGCGCGTCAGCCTGATATACCCGGTCTCTAATGCTTGCTTCATTGGCAGGGTCGCCTCCGTCCTGAGCTTCTGCCCAGGTGAGTGAAGCCGGTAAATCAGCCCTCCAGGTGATGGAGCGTTTTCCGGTTTCCACGGCATCAAATGCATTGGGAATTTCTTCCTGCAAAGGCCGGGTATAGAAGTTGAAAACAAAACTTCCGTCTGTTTTGTAAATATCGTATGATACCGGGAAGCGGCTCAGTGGAACTATATAGGAATAAGGCCTGGTAATGGTTTGAGCCAAAAGATAGTTGCCGTCGGGCGAAAATGACAGGGAACGGTAAATCGCCTTTGGCAGGAAATCGCTCACAGTGCCGTCGAGGCTGATATGTTTGATTACTTCTTCAGCATAAAAATCAAATTCCTTCTCATTTGCCGGATTGCGGAGGAGGTCCTGATAGGTTCTGGCAGGAGCTTTCCTGCCGGAAGTTTCCTGAACGGCCGGACCTTCAGGAAGTTGCAGGGTTTTAGGTAGGGGAGTTCTGTTATCAGGAATAAACATTGCATAAACAGCATCTGAACCCGGCGACCATATATATGAACTTCCAACTGCACCGTTAAGCCTTGGATGTGAAATATTGCTGGCTTTACCGGTAATAAGATCCAGAATCCAGAGTTCCATCCCCTCACGGGTCGTATTGGTAAAGGCAGCTTTTGTTTCGTCCGGCGAAAAGCTGAATTCCGAGATTTTTAACTTTTCAGGAAGGCCTGACAAATTAAGATAAGAACCTGTTTCTATATTCAGCACTTTAATACCATAGTTATAGGCAGCCCTCGACTGGCCGTTGGTTTAGGGATTTATCCTGACGCCGGCCAGTTTTACTTCTTCTTCGGCTAGTTCTTCAAGTGTTTTAAACGCGAGCCTGTCAAGCATTACCATGGTTGTATTGCGCGAATCAATCCGGACAACAGGTCGCGGTTTAATATCAGCCAGTTCCAGTATTTCTTTAGGCGGAAGCTGATATTGTTGGCTGGTTTGGGCGTTGGCAATACCTGAAATAGTCATTAGCAGCAGGATTAATCGTTTCATAATGTGATGATTTGAGAAAAATTCAGGAGAATTAATGGTGGTTAAGATATATGTTTTTACAGATGATTGTCACACGCCATCTCCAGCAAAATAGTTTCTTCTGCAACGGTTTTCAGCGTTTCACAAACTTTGATGTTTTTATCATCAGTCCGTCGTTCAAACTAACAACCCAGACACCTGGTTTCAGGCCTGAAATATCGGAATGCCATATAACCTCTCCATCAGGGCCTGCTTTAACTGATGTCTTTAAAACCTGTCTGCCGGATGGATCAGAAATAGTGATCAGGACATCATTATTATTGTTTGTCGTGGAAACCACAAACAAAGAATTCGTGGCAGGATTTGGGAAAACAGTTAATTTTCGCGGATCTGGCCCCCGATGATCTAACCCAACCGAATAGCAGGTACCGGGCAGATTTGCATCCAACCAGGCCATTCGCTGATGTATCCAGTTTTTCAGAACTCCGGTTTCTTCTGCATAGGTTTGGGGATAAGGCCAGGGATTGGGCCAAACATAAACACCCAGTATGGGCCACACCGTAAAATTACGCTGCTGCGATTCGTTCAGAACCATGGCAATGCTATCGATATACTGATCGAACCAGGCATCGCTCAGCAGGTCATCGCGCAGAAATGTCCATCGGCATTTCAGGTTGTTGGCAAAGGTTGTGTCCTGGAGTAACCTTCCCCACCAAAAGGGCACCTGCCAGTTATCATCCGGATAAGGAAACTGGTATGACCAGCCCGTAAACTCCTCGGCACCGTAATAATTGGCATTGTGCCAGGCGATGTCATAATCCCACACAGGCCCGATGCGGAGTTTTCCGCCCAGGCTCTCACGCTGTTTATGGATAAAAGTGCTGAGGCGGTAACCATCTACATTTTTACTGATCTCGTTCACGATAAAATAATCAAGAAATGACCCTTCATCGGCGTATTGCCTGAACCCTAACTGCGGATCGTCAAAATTTGGCCCTGAAAGCGCTGATTCAAAAGTATTTACATATTCACTTATGTAATTTTTCTGTTGATCGGTTATATCTGAAGCCTTGGGAAATTCATACTGAAAAAAGATGGTTACCCCCGGGTTTGCAGGTGGTGGAAAGTTAGATTCCCACCCTTCGCCTCCTCCGCTTCCGGTTGGTTTGTCAATCTTGAAAATATAACCACCTGTTAAGAGGTCACCTGAATTCTGGTCGGGCTTTAGTTTGGCTATGTTTACCCTGTTCTCATCGCGTTTAATTTTCTCGGAAAAGATATATACCCCTTTGTAAATGCCGTTAATCACAACCTCAACATGCTCATAACGGGTAGCATAATGGCCCATATTCCGCGATACCTGATAAGCCAGGGTGTTGCGGCAGAAAGTTTTATCGGTATAGTTGGCGTTCAGAATCCAGTCGCTCTCTTCCGGCATTCCCAGCAGCGAAACCTTTAATTCTTCACCCTGAGCGTCCCAGGTTTCAAAACCATAGCTTTTCTTGGGAAACATCTGCGAACTTGAACCCCTTATTTCAATTCCGGCATAAGCATCATAAGCCGGAATATCGGTTACATAGTTTCTTTGGCCGGATGCGTTGTCAATTATTTTCATCCCTGCCTGAATTTTCGGGTCATCGGGGATTTCCTGCCCGTAAGTATCGATCAGCACAATTGGCAGGTTCGATGAAGTGAACACAAACGGCCCGGTCGGATTATCACCAAAAGTTATACTCCAGTTGAGCAGGTGCCCCTGATCGGCCCAGGGGTACAAATCGAGGATGTAAAGATACCAGGTGCCAGTGCCTGAGCGCCCGTTATTCATTGATCCAAGCATTTCCTGAGGCCTGTAAAAACCGGTAAATGGCGGAGTGCCCTGCAAAATTGAAACAGACGCAGTATCGGTAAAATGGGTGGCGGTATAATTGTCCCCATCCCAGCCATTCCCACTCGTAAGCACTACAGAAGTTCCATCGGGGGCAACCAGTGAAATTTGAAGATCAGAATCATAGGGATGGATTAAATTCAGTCCAATACCGGCCAATCCATGAATGGTATCTAATGTTGCAGGATTCAGGCTGTTGATGTTAATGGGGAACATAACCGGAGAGCCATCATCCGGAATTATTCCTCCGGTGCCAAACCAGGTTTGTCCATTCACTGTCACTGCCAGTAGCAATAAAATCAATAAGTTGTAACTACGATTCATAACTGAGTGCTTACTTGCTGGTATAGTTGAGTAGCAGTTGGTAAATTTAGGAATTTTTAACAACTGAGAACCCATTAACTATTTTCTGTCGGGGGCAATGAAATTCATTCTGGCTCGTTATTTCATTCCTGAAATATCTTAATTATTATAGTTTTAAGAAAATGATAATCAATGTTTTAAATTTGTAATAATTTTTTTTTCAGGATTCTACTCAGATTTGAGGCGATAGAAGTCAGGCGATTAATCATTATTTATGATCCGGTAAAGTTGTTATCAGTTTACCTGGTCGAAAAGCAATGAGTCAGGATGAACCTATTTTTCATAAATTTGCACAATTCAAAAAAAATTCGACCATGTCATCTTTTGATGAAAAATTTGTTGGCGAAGGCTACACTTACGACGATGTTTTGCTGATGCCGGCATATTCTGAAGTTTTACCGCGCGAAGTAGATGTTTCTACCCAATTTTCGCGCAACATCAGGATCAATATTCCCATAGTTTCAGCAGCGATGGACACTGTTACTGATGCCAATATGGCCATTGCCATGGCGCAGGAAGGTGGTATCGGGGTGTTGCACAAAAATTTATCGATTGAAGAGCAGGCTATCGAGGTAAAAAAAGTGAAGCGTGCCGAAAACGGAATGATCCTCGACCCGATTACACTTCAGGAAGGGGCTTTAGTGGCCGATGCACTTCAAATTATGAAGGAGTTTAAAATCGGGGGAATCCCGGTAATTGATAAAGTTGGCAAACTGGTTGGTATTGTTACAAACCGCGATCTCCGGTTCGAACGAAACCTGCGCAAACCAGTTGTCGAAATTATGACCAGCCGTAACCTGATAACCACCACTGAATTCACCGATTTCGAAAAGGCTGCCGATATTCTGCAGGAGTATAAGATTGAAAAATTACCGGTGGTAAATAAAGACTATAAACTCGTAGGGCTGATTACATACAAGGATATTATCAAAATTAAGGCACGTCCGAATGCCTGTAAGGATGAACGCGGCAGGTTGCGCGTTGCGGCTGCCGTGGGTGTTACCCGCGATCTGATCGACAGGGTGACGGCCCTTGTAGGAAACGGGGTTGATGCCATTGTATTGGACACTGCCCATGGACATTCAAAAGGTGTAATGGAAGCTTCCGTTCTGGTGAAAAAGCATTTTCCTGATCTGGAGCTTATCATTGGTAATGTTGCAACGGCCGAAGCTGCCCGCGATCTTAAGAAAATTAATATTGACGGAATAAAGGTTGGTATTGGCCCGGGCTCTATCTGCACCACCCGCATCATTGCCGGAATCGGTGTTCCTCAGTTATCAGCCGTCAACCTGGTTGCCACTGAGTTGAAAGGAAGTGGTATCCCGGTAATTGCCGACGGGGGAATCCGCTATACAGGCGATATTGCCAAGGCTTTGGCTGCCGGCGCCGACAGCATTATGGCCGGCAGTTTGTTTGCCGGAGTCGAAGAATCCCCCGGTGAAACCATTATATTTGAAGGCCGTAAGTTTAAAACATACCGTGGAATGGGTTCAATTGAGGCTATGCAAAAAGGCTCGAAAGACCGCTATTTTCAGGATACAGAAGACGATATTAAAAAACTGGTCCCCGAAGGAATTGTGGGTCGTGTGCCTTACAAAGGTACCCTTTCTGAAGTTATACATCAGATGGTTGGCGGGCTTAGAGCTGGAATGGGTTATACCGGATCGGCCAGCATTGCTGATTTACAGAGAGCAAGATTTATGCGTATTACCGCTGCCGGGGTTGCCGAAAGCCATCCACACGATATTACCATTACCAGCGAAGCGCCTAACTATAGCCGCTAACAATAAGAAACCGGCCAAAACCTATGATCAGGTTCCCCGGAGATTTCTTATCTTTGAATTGACCGGGATTAATAATTTTGAAATCAGAACTAAATAATATCACAATCAGTTTTCAAATAGATTAGAACAATGAAAAAAAGTATGATTAAATTGTTTGCAGGATTGGTTTTACTGCTTGTACTTTCTGCTGCTCATGCACAGGATACTGATCCTGTTATTTTGAAAGTTGCCGGAGAGAACATCTCTAAGTCGGAATTTCTGAATGTTTATCAGAAAAACAACGTGAATGGCGAAGTGATTGACCGCAAATCGCTTGAGGAATACATGGAGTTGTATATCAATTTCCGGCTTAAGGTAAAGGAAGCTGAAAACCTCGGACTCGACACTACACGTTCATTTATTGATGAATTGGCTGGATATCGCAAGCAACTTGCCCAACCGTATCTCATTGACGAAGAGATGAATAAATCGCTGCTGACAGAAGCATATAGCCGTAAAACGGAAGATATCCGTGCCAGTCACATCCTGATCAAGGTTGACCGGAATGCTTCGCCGGCCGATACCCTTGCTGCCTATAAGCGCATTATGGCTATCCGGAAGAGGGTGCTTAAAGGCGAGGATTTTGGAAAACTTGCCATAGAAAACTCCGACGATTTATCGGCGCGCGATCGTACTGTTGAAAACAGGAATATCAAAGGTAACAAAGGCGATTTGGGTTATTTTACTGTTTTTGATATGGTTTATCCTTTCGAAACAGGCGCATATACAACCAAAGTTGGAGAAGTTTCCATGCCGGTACGCAGCGATTTTGGTTATCATCTTATAAAGGTTACTGATCGAAAACCCGCTCTTGGACGCGTGCAGGTTGCCCACATTCTGTTGCGGATTCCTGCAGAAGCTTCAGCTGCTGACAGCGCAGTAGTTGCTCAGAAAATACAGGACGCTTATAATCGCATTATAAATGGTGAAGAATTTGCCAGGGTAGCCGAGCAACTCTCCGATGATAAATCAACGGCAACAAAAGGTGGGGTTCTTCCCTGGTTTGGTGCCAATAAAATGATCCCTGAATTTATTAAAGAGGTCTCTGCTCTTAAAGAGATCAATCAGGTTACAAAGCCATTTTCATCTGTTTTTGGCTGGCACATTGTTAAGTTGATCGAAAGGAAAGAAATTGGCTCTTACGAAGATAATCTCAGCGATCTGAAACAAAGCCTTACCCGTAACGATCGTGCCAAAAAAAGTGAAGAAGCGCTGCTTAACAGGATCAGGAAAGAATACAAGTATTCTGAGAATCTTAAAGCGCGCAATGCTTTCTACAAAGTTGTAACAGATACCATTTTTGTTGGTGGATGGAAAGTTGAACAGGCTGCCGGATTGAAGAAAACCATCATGACCATTGGCCGCAGAAGCTACTCACAGCAGGATTTTGCACAGTATCTTGCAGGCAATCAGCGTAAGCGCACTAAGGAAGACATCATGTCATTCGTAAATACCATGTTTACAACTTTCTCTAACGAAAAGTGTCTCGCGTATGAAGATAGCCAGTTGGAGTCAAAATATCCTGAGTTCAGAATGCTGGTGAAAGAATACCACGATGGGATTCTTTTATTTGAACTGACAGATCAGAAAATATGGTCAAAGGCTGTAAAAGATACCATCGGGCTCGAGACATTTTATACTGCACATAAGAACGATTATATGTGGGATAAGCGGCTTGATGCAAGCATTTATACCTTCAATACGGCAGATCAGAAAATACTCGCGGAAGCCCGTAAAGCAATTAAGAAAGGGATCACCGATAACGAATTACTTGAAATGATCAATACCGACAGCACAACGGTTTTGAGTATCGACCGTCGGAAATTCCTTAAAGGTGACAATCCTCTTATTGATGAGATCGACTGGAAGCCCGGAATTTCAACGGAAACTATTACCGGTGATAAAGCCACCATGATTATAGTTCACGATGTTCTAAATCCCGAACCTAAAAAGCTGAATGAAGCACGGGGAATAATTACAGCCGACTATCAGAATTATCTCGAGCAGGAATGGATTAAACAACTCAGGGCTAAATATCCTTTCGAGATTAATAAGGAAGTACTTTCATCAATAAAGTAAGAGTGTCTGGTATTGGGAAAATAGGGCTTGTGTTGTTGGTGGCTGGTTTTGTGGCATCCTGTAGTTACTTTGACAAAAAGAAACGAGGAGATGCCGTGGCAAAGGCTTACGATAAATATTTTTACCGGTCTGATCTTCAAGGTATTGTTCCTGCCGGAACCTCGGCTAACGACAGCATTGAAATTGTCCGTCGTTTCATCGATAATTGGATTCGCAGACAGGTAATTCTGAATCAGGCTGAAAATAATCTGACCGAAGAACAAAAGGATTTCAATGCGCAACTTGAGGCATATCGTAATTCACTGATTGTGTATGGTTATGAAAGTGAACTGATCAGGCAAAAACTGGATACTGTGGTCAGTTCGCAGGAAATCAGGCAGTTTTATGATCAGCACCCGCAGAATTTTCAGCTTCGCGAAAATATCGTCAGAGCCAGTTGGGTTAAAATTCCTCAGGCATCAGCTAACCTGGCTCCGGCGAAGAAAATTGCACAGCTGTTAAAGTCGGGCAAGGCTATGGATACTGAAAAACTTGATGAATTGTGTCAGTCATCCATGCTTGTTTACAGGATTGATGACGAAAACTGGATTCCTTTCAACGATCTGCAACTTGAAATACCGATGAATATTGAGGATCAGGTTAATTTTCTGAGGAACCGGTCTTATTACGAAACCAACGATTCACTTTACTTATACCTGATCAGATTCAACGATTATAAGATAAAAGAGAGCTTGTCACCGCTTGGGTTTGAAACAGAAAATATCCAAAACATCATAATCAACCAGCGAAAACTCGAACTGATTAACCGAATGGAACAGGAAGTTTTTCAAAAAGCACTCGAAAATAAAGATTTTCAGATTTTTTGATAACGATCCTAACCCTGAAATATAAATGAAAATGAAGAACAAAATTGTCCTGATTGCAATATCACTGCTCTGTTTACTTGGATTTAAATCCAATGCGCAGGAGCAGGTAATTGATGAAGTAGTAGCAGTGGTAGGAGCAAACTATATACTTCAATCTGATATAGAAGCACAATATATACAGTTCAGGATGCAGGGTGGCATAACTGATGCCCGTGCAACCCGTTGTCAGATTCTGGAAGACCTTCTTTTTCAGAAGCTTCTGTTGAATCAGGCTGAACTGGATAGCGTTCAGGTTACCGACGACCAGATTGAGCAGACCATGGATGCCCGGTTCCGCTATTATATTCAACAGTTTGGCTCTCAGGAGAAACTGGAGCAGTTCTACAAGAAATCACTTTTGCAGATTAGAGAAGAGTTCAGGACACTGGTGAAAGAACAGTTGATGGTTGATGAGATCCAACAGAAGATTGTAAAAGACATGAAGGTAACACCTTCGGAAGTCAGAAACTTTTTTAACAATTTGCCCAATGACAGCATCCCGACGATCGATACCGAATACGAACTGGGGCAGATAGTGAAAGAGCCGGTTATTAATAAAGAAGAACTTGATGCGACCAAAGAGAGGCTTAAAACTCTTCGCGACCGCATCATGAAAGGTGAGAGCTTCAATACGCTGGCTGTGCTTTATTCCGAAGACCCCGGCTCATCGAAAAAGGGTGGTGAAATCGGACTTATGAGTCGTGGTCAACTTTATCCTGAATACGAAGCCGCCGCATTCGGACTTAAAAAGGGCGAAATTTCTGAAATTATCAAATCAAAAGCAGGATACCATATTATTCAACTGATTGAGCGAAGGGGAGAACAGATCAATACGCGGCATATCCTTTTAATGCCAAAGATTTCGGATGACGATATCGTTAAGGCATCCAAACTTCTGGATAGTGTTGCCGGACTTATCCGTGATAAGAAAATGACTTTTGAGGAGGCAGCACTGAAGTATTCGGATGATCCCGGAAAAATCAACGGGGCGATGATGTTGAATGAGGCAACAGGAAATACCCGTTTTCTCGCGGGCCAGCTCGATCCGAAAATTTTCTTCTCCATCGATAAATTGCAGCCGGGTGAAGTCTCAAGGCCTATCAATATGGTGAATCAGGAAGGCAAACAATCGGTAAACCTGTATATGCTGAAGACCAGAACCGAACCTCATCGTGCCAGCCTGAAAGAAGATTATAGTACCATTCAGGAATGGGCTTTGAACAAAAAGCGCAGTGAAACCATTAATAAATGGATTGCTGAAAAGATTTCAAAAACCTATTTCAGGATCAATGAATCATATAACGACTGTAAATTTCAGCATTCGTGGGAAGTTAAATAATACTTATTAAGAAAATTGTTGCAATGACAGAATATAAATCAGACGTTGAAGCCATTGATGCTTTTGTAGGGAAATACCGTTTGCTGACTGCCGAAATCGGAAAAGTCATCGTGGGTCAGGACGATGTTATTAAATCGGTATTGATCTGTATTTTTGGTAAAGGCCATGCTTTACTGGTAGGAGTCCCGGGATTAGCCAAGACATTGCTGGTCAACACCATATCCCGGTCTTTAGGGTTAACTTACAGCCGTATTCAGTTCACGCCCGACCTGATGCCTTCCGATATTCTCGGAACAGAAATCCTGGACGAAAACAGGCGTTTCAGATTTTTAAAGGGTCCGGTATTCGCGAATTTTATATTGGCTGATGAGATCAACCGTACCCCACCCAAAACCCAGTCGGCCCTGCTCGAAGCCATGCAGGAAAAAGCGGTTACCGTGGCTGGCGAAAGTCATCATCTTATTGAGCCTTTCTTTGTGCTGGCTACCCAGAATCCTATTGAGCAGGAAGGGACCTATCCATTGCCGGAAGCACAACTCGACCGTTTTATGTTCAATGTATGGCTCGATTATCCCAGCTTTAATCAGGAAATCGATGTCGTAAAAAATACAACCACTGAGAAGTCGGCCGAAGCCCAGGTCGTACTTTCGGGGGAGGAAATTATCTATTTCCAGAATCTTATCCGCCGCATTCCGGTAGCCGACAATGTTTATGAATATGCTGTTAAGGTTGCCTCACGTACCAGACCCGGAACAGCAATGGCTCATGAGTGGGCCAATAAATATCTTACCTGGGGTGCAGGTCCAAGAGCCTCGCAGTACCTGATTATCGGTGCTAAATGCCATGCCGCCATCAATGGTAAGTATTCTCCTGATATTGAAGATGTTCAGGCTGTTGCAACCAGCATACTCAGGCACAGGATTGTACGCAATTATAAAGCTGAAGCCGAAGGTGTTACTGTGAAAATGATTGTGGATGAAATGTTGAAATAATTGATTTCGTATCAGTTTGCAGGATGTGTGATGGCTTATTATCGTAAATATTTTGGCGAATTCGCCTGAAAATTTGTTTTCTTAAGTTCTTTATAGATTAAAAATGAATTGGTTCCTGATCTGAGTATTGGTGAACTGCAATGTTAAATAAACAAACATAAATCAGCAAATATCCTGTCACAACTCAATAATCCGTAGTGTTTTTCGTTATTGATTTTTGAGTTACATTTAACAGGTTTGGATTTCCGGACTAAAAAATACTGGTATGGCCTTTCCCCAAATTAACAGAAAACTCTGGGTTGTTATTCCGGCGGTAATTATTGCTATTGCTGCCAGTTGGTATTATTTTTCGGGCAACAAGAAGGTTGGTGCTGAATTGACAACTAAAGTTGAATTTGGTAACTTTGGTATCAATGTCACTACTACCGGTGAACTGGAGGCTAAAAATTCGGAAAATATTATAGGTCCTCCGGGACTTCGCGAAGTCAGGATATGGCAGGTTATGATCAGCGATATTATTCCGGAAGGGACCCTTGTTGATTCCGGGCAATATGTTGCCACCCTTGACCGGACTGAAATCACCAACCGGATGAAAGACCTTGAAAGCGAACTTGAAAAGCTGGAATCCCAGTTTATTAAAACCAGGCTCGACACTTCAATGGAACTCAGGGCAGCAAGGGAAGAGCTGATCAATATGAATTACGCGCTGGAAGAGAAGCAGATTACTGTTGACCAGTCAATATATGAACCACCGGCAACCCAACGACAAGCTAAATTAGACCTGGAGAAGGCTCAACGCGCATTCCAGCAGGCTCAGAAAAATTATAAGCTAAGGCACGACAAAGCAAATGCCAACATGCAGGAAGTTTCGGCATCCTTTACTCAGGCGCAGCGCAGGCTCGAACAGATTCAGGATGTGCTTAAAGGTTTCACCGTTACAGCTCCCAAAGCCGGTATGCTCATTTATAAGCGTAACTGGGACGGGTCAAAAATGGGCATTGGTGCTACCATGAGTTCATGGGAGAATATTGTTGCAACGTTGCCAAACCTTACTGCCATGATTTCGAAAACCTATGTGAATGAAATCGACATCAGCAAAATTAAGGTTGGTCAGAAATCCGAGATTACCATTGATGCATTTCCGGAGCGCAAATATACCGGTCAGGTGACCGAAGTGGCAAATATTGGCGAACAGATGCGGAGTTCAAATGCCAAGGTTTTTGAAGTCAAAATAAAGGTTAATGAATTCGACTCGATCCTCAGGCCGGCCATGACTACCAAGAATATCATTGTTACGTCCGTGATCCCTAAAGTATTATACCTTCCCATCGAAAGTGTTCATACGGCTGACGGCATCAGTTTCGTTTTCCTTGTAAATAAGGATATCCGGAAACAGATAAAAACCGGGCAAACCAACGAAAACCAGATTATCATTAGCCAGGGCCTGAAAAAAGGGGATGAGGTTTATCTCTCTCCACCCGCGAATTCAGCCGAATGGCGGTTAGAAAAACTTTAAAACCATTCTAATTGGAAAGAAAGCTTTACATACTAACCATAGCTCTTGAGGCAGTTTTTGCCAATAAGTTCAGGTCGATGCTGACTGCCCTCGGTATTATTTTCGGAGTGGCAGCAGTTATAGCCATGCTTGCCATTGGTAACGGAGCGCAGCAGGAGATTCTTGATCAGATGAAACTCGTTGGGGTAAACAACATCATCATCTTGCCAAAAAGCGAATCAAAAATGGAAGAGGCTGCCAAAAAAGATGACAAAGGAAAGCAGGCTACCAACAAGTTTTCACCCGGACTTTCGCTTAAAGACGCTGAAGGTATAAAGCAGATCATTCCCTCAGTCTCTAAGGTTAGTCCGGAAGTGCTTTACGAATCCCAGATTATGGCAGAAGGGGTGAGCGCTTATGGGAAAGTCAGCGGGGTTACCCCTGACTTTTTCGATGTTTTCAATCTTACACTCGAACGGGGCGAAATGTTCAACGATGAACAACTGAAGTTCGGAAAGGCTGTATGCATCCTCGGTGCCGGACTGAAAGCCAGATTATTTCCCAATACGGATCCCATCGGACAATTTGTAAAATGTGGGAATATATGGCTTAAGGTTACCGGTATTCTCGATAACCGGTCTGTTTCGTCCAACCTCACAGACAACCTCGGTATCAGCGACTATAACAACCAGGTTTACGCTCCTATTCAAACAATCCTTTTACGTTACAGGGACCGTTCTGTTGTTACCACTTCCATGATCAGGGGAGGAAGCAGCACTGTCGTTTTCGATGATGGGATGATGACGTCTTCTTCCGATGCTGAAACCAGGGAAGACGGTACCAACCAGATTGATAAGATAGTGGTGCAGGTTAAGGAAACGGCGTTAATTAATCAGACATCAGAAGTAATAAAACGGATGCTTACACGTCGACATGCCGGGGTCGATGATTTTGAGATAAAAGTCCCTGAACTCCTCCTGAAGCAGGAACAGCGGACCAAGGATATTTTCAACATTGTTCTGGGAGCCATTGCCTCCATCTCACTGATTGTTGGTGGCATCGGGATTATGAATATTATGCTTGCCTCCGTAATGGAGCGTACCAAAGAAATCGGCATCAGGATGGCAACCGGAGCTACCCGCCGCGACGTGGTTTTCCAGTTTCTGAGCGAAGCCACCATGATCAGCCTTTCGGGAGGCATTATCGGTATTTTCCTGGGTCTGGCTCTGGCCAAGATTATCATGGAGCTAACCGGCATACTCACCATTGTTTCAATCAGTTCAATTGTGATCTCTTTTGGAGTTTCTGCATCGGTTGGTATTCTTTTCGGTTATATGCCTGCCAAAAAAGCAGCCATGCAGGATCCGGTTACTTCGTTGCGTTATGAATAGTTTCCAGGCCTAAAAACATGAACATCCCGCATACAATTATTTTTAAAATAGATAAATCCTTCATAATGACAAGGATACTCAGAATTATTTCATTGGTATTTCTATTTGCCGGGTTTTCGGTAGATACCTTTGCGCAACCCAAAAACCGGGTTTTTACACTGCCCGAGGTCATCGGAATTGCCAAGAGACAATCGCCTGACGCACTGGCGGCCATGCATCGTTTCCGGAGTAGTTATTGGCAATACCGGAACTATAAAGCCGGCCTTATGCCAATGCTTACACTCGATGCCACCCTACCGAGCTTGAGCAGAAGCATTGAAAAGATTACAACCCCCGAAGGTGATTTCTTTTATAACAGGAATCTTGCAAACTATTCTGCCGGTTTGTCTCTTACCAAAAACATCGGGCTAACCGGAGGACAGATTTTTCTCAATTCCAATCTTCAGCGCATCGACCTTTTCAGCGACAGCACCGTAACGTCTTATCTTTCATCTCCACTTAACATTGGTATCCGGCAACCGATTTTTAATTACAATGCTTACAAATGGTTGCGTAAAACGGAACCTATGCGATACAACGAAGCAGAACGGCGTTATGTAGAAGATGTTGAAATGATTTCGATTTCTGCTACTAATCTTTTCTTCAGTTTGCTTGATGCACAGATACGGCTCCGGATTCAGCAGTTAAATCAGTCAAATAACGATACCCTTTACCAGATAGCAAAAGGACGGTATAACATTGGAACCATTGCTGAAAACGAGCTACTCCAGATTGAGTTGGGACTTTTGAATTCGAGATCAGCAGTAGAAAACGCCAACCTTGATGTGGAAATGAAAACCTTTAACCTTCGATCATTCCTCAGACTTCCCGAGACTGAAGACATCGTTCTGGTTGCACCCCAGTCTCCTCCGGCTCCAGTTATAGATGCACAACTTGCAATCAGTGAAGCACGCGAAAACCGGTCTGATGCACTGGCTTTTAACCGAAGGTTAATCGAAGCTGAAAGTGCGGTCAACAAAGCCAAAGCCGAAAACCGTTTTAATGCGAATCTGTTTGCAGTTTATGGATTGACCCAGACTACCGATAAACTCGAAAATGTTTACCGTAATCCCCAGGATCAGCAACGGCTGGAGCTGGGCATACAAGTCCCGATTCTTGACTGGGGTTATGCACGAGGCAAAATAAAGCTTGCCCAATCAGATCAGGAACTTCAGAAAACGGCTGTTCAACAGGAAATGCTTGACTTTGATCAGGAAATTTTCCTCAAGGTAATGCAGTTCAGCATGCAGCGTAATCAACTGGTTATTGCAGCCAAGAGTGATACCGTTGCCCTCAAGCGCTACGAAGTAACCAAGCAACGATACCTCATCGGAAAAATCGGAATAACCGATCTTAACATAGCCCAGACTGAAAAGGACAACGCCCAGCAGGGCTATATTGCAGCACTTTCTTCCTATTGGCGCAGTTTTTTCGAACTACGCAAACTTACCCTTTACGACTTTGTTGAAAAAAGCAGAATTAAATTTAACTTTGATGATATTCCGGATGTAGAATAGACGGTAAATTTTTCTGAAAGGAATAGCCCTTTTAAAAATGGACTGCATGAAAGGAATTTTATTATCATTTTTTATTCTAATCTCATTGACTGGCAAGAGTTAAGTCCAGGATATTAATCTTCTAGCTAAATTCCCCTAATCGGTAAATATATGGTTTACCAGGTCATTGGATAGTAAACCTATAGAATTTTATTTAAATCATCCTGACTTCGATAGACTTAAGCCATTAGATATTAGACATTAGATATTAGAAATTAAAAATTGGGAACCTTAACTTATTTGCTTAGCCCTCCCCGTTATTCCTTGTAAAACAGCAATGCGGCCAATCTTTCATCCCGTTCATAAATATCTTTATAGAAGTTAACCTGACCCTGCTCATCAACCCAGGCTGTAAAATAGCCAATATAAACAGGTATTTTACGCTTGAGCGGGCAGATGCTTTCTTTACCGGAATTCATGGCAGCATCAATTTTTTCAGGAGTCCAATCTTTATCCTCTTTTAGAATAATCATTGCCAGTTCCCTCGCCTTGCCGACCCGGATGCAGCCATGGCTCATCGCACGATCATCCTTTTTAAACAGACTTTTGGCAGGAGAATCGTGAAGATAGATATCGTTTGAATTGGGAAACATAAATTTTACCAGGCCCAAAGAATTGTTCTTCCCAGGCAGTTGTCGAACATGCCCATTGTTCCACTCCATGTTGTGAGACTCCAGGTAGTTTTTGTTTTTTTCTATACCCGGAATAACCTCTTTTTCAATAATTGTTTTTGGCAAATTCCAATACGGACTAAATACAAGATAGCTCATCTTTCCACCGAAAATAACGGTTTTTGTCATGCTTTCGCCCACAACCACCGGTGATTCGAATTCGATTTTTCCGCCATGAATCAGGTTCATGTGGTATGAAGGAATATTTACGAAAATGAATTTTTCTGCTCTGAATATTTCAGGTGAAATCCAGCGGCAGCGCTCCATATTGACCACAATAGTTTTGATGCGTTCAGCAACCATTACATTCATTGCCTCAATATGCTCATGTAAAATAAGAGAGTCAGGTTTATAGCCATTGTGCATCTGAAATGTTCTGACTGCAGCAACCAGTTCAGCATCGTATACATTGCTCCTGTTATTTTGCACAATCTCACCGGTTATAAACAATCGGTCTCTGATTTGCTGAATCGCTTTTGCTGTATCGTTTGGCTTGTATGCTTTAATCTCTGGGTCCGAATCAATTGGGTTCCAGCCACCTTTCTCCTCTATTGCACGGTACCGCTTCAAAACATCACGCAACTTGTAGTATTGGCTGAATAAAATCAGGATATCTTCTTGCTGCAACTTATTATCCGAAATAATTGAATCGAGCAGCCCGGTATAAGAAATCGCTTTGCGCGGAAGTAACCACCCAATGTTCGTCGTGGTTTTAGGATCAATCCCTTTATACACTTTATCAACATAAAAAAGGTATAAGCTGGTGAGCAACAACTCTGCCTCGGGATGTTTTCGCGCATTTTTAATATTATCATTAAAAATATCGTCAATATTTTTCTGATAGGGAAAGGTAGAAGAAATTCCTTCATCCTCAATATCTTTAACCTTGCTGTAGAGCGAATTGCCATATTCTACGATCCCTTTATGATCAAACCAAATAAAGTTGAAATTATAGTTCCGGTAAACTGCAACCAAATCCTTTTCATATTTCTTCAATACGGGAAATGATTTAAAAAACGGAGCAATAAGTGCACTATCTAAAGGAATGTCGCTCACACTGTTGCCAGATGAGTTCCCTTTTTGTTTACATGACTGGAAGACCAGCAGAATCGTAATCGCAACAGCAGCAAAAACCAAAAATATTTTTCGCATTTTATATTTAATTTGGAGGTGACCGGACCAGGTTTGATAAATTCAATATTTAAAGGTACAAATTAAGGACTTAACGTCCGGATTTATATTGCATAACTTTTAGAAAAGATTGCATCATTCACACACTTCAGGAATTCCTGATTCTATTTTTTTAAACTTTGAGCCTACTCCGAAAAGTCAATAAAAAAGAATAGACACCAGGCCCCCAAGACACCAATCCTGCCTGAATGCGCAGGCAGGCAGGTTGCGTATAATAATGTATATCAACATATTAAAATTGGCAAAATTTGGTGTTTTTGTGTCCCGATAGCTATCGGGATGGTGTCAAATAATTAGTTTTCGGAGTGGACTCAAATTCCCAATATCAATTTTTAGGCTAAAATTATTGTCCGATGGTTTGATCTATAAGGACTTATATACTTTGTCTTTTCAAACGTGCCCGAATGAAAATTTTAAAAATCTCATTGAAAAGCAATGGAACCAACCCAAATGAAACTACAATTATCCAACTGCGCATATCGGGCATTTGCAGATGAAATGAACTTCGCGTAATGGGAATAACCAGCACAAGCATTTGAAGCAGCACACCCAGTATAATGGCACCGGTAAGATACTTATTTGAGAAAATACCAATCCGGAAAATGGATTTATGGTTGTTTCTGATTGCCAGCGAAAAAAATAACTGACAAAAAACCAATACCAGAAAGGCCATTGTCCTTGCATATTCTACTGTATTAACCGGAACAGCATCGTTAAAAGGGCTGAACCCATGCTCCCAATGGCCAAACCAGAAAGCCAGAATGGTTAATGCTCCGATCAGCAACCCGCCCATGATAACATGAAGACCGGCGCCACCTGCAAAGAAACTCTCTTTTGAATCCCTTGGTTTTTCATTCATTACATCCGGGTTTCCCGGATCCATGCCCAGCGCAATAGCCGGAAATGTATCCGTTATCAGGTTAATCCATAAGAGTTGTGTCGCAATTAAAGGAGCGCTCCATCCAATTAATATGGTGATAAAAACGGCAATTACTTCCCCAAGGTTACAGGTAAGGAGAAAAATGACTGTCTTTCTGATGTTGCTGTATATATTCCTGCCTTGCTCAATGGCTGAAACAATGGTTGCAAAATTGTCGTCAGCAAGGATCATATCCGATGCCCCTTTGGCAACGTCGGTTCCGGTAATGCCCATCGCTACACCAATATCGGCGGCATGTAACGATGGCGCATCGTTAACTCCGTCGCCGGTCATTGATACAATATTTCCCATTGATTTCAGGGCACGGACAATTTTAACTTTATGCTCCGGTGAAACACGGGCAAAAACCCGATGCTGCATAATAATACCGGCGAATTCCTTATCGGAAAGGTCATCGATTTCATGACCGGTAATCACCTGCTCCATGCTTTCAGCAATTCCAAGTTCAAGGGCAATGGCGAAAGCGGTGTTTTTATGGTCGCCCGTTATCATGAGGGTTGTGATGCCTGCAATTTTTGCTATTTCGATGGAATCTTTGACTTCGGCTCTTGGCGGGTCAATCATTCCAACCAGTCCTGTCAGGATCATGTCCTGCTCCATCTCAGAAGCCGGAATTTTAGCAGAAGCAGGCTTATATGCCGCTCCCAATGTACGAAGCGCGCTGTTTGCCATATTGTTTGCAGCGGCTTTGTATTGTTCTTTATGGAGTTCTGTTATAGGAATTACCTTCCCCTTTTCCAGGACATGGGTCGAAATTGCTAAAATGCTGGCGATGGCTCCTTTTGTAAAGATGGTAAAATTGCCCTTTTCTTCGACCAGTGTTGACATCAGCTTACGGTCCGAATCAAATGAAAATTCACTACTCCGCTTATTTTCTTCATTCAGAACTTTTCTGTCAATACCCAGATCATCACCTAGAAGCAACAAGGCTATTTCAGTCGGATCTCCGGTTGCATGTCCTTTTTCAAAGGTGGCATCAGAACTAAGAATCAGGGATTTTGCCATTATCATTGCATCATTGGAGGCTGTGTTTTTTTGATTCCGCTCAACAGGCATTTCACCTTCCAGGTTGAATAAGGTTGTAACCGTCATTTTGTTCTGGGTTAAAGTGCCCGTTTTGTCAGAACAAATTATGTTGACAGATCCGAGCGTCTCAACCGCAGGCAATTTCTTTACAATGGCGTTTTTCTTCGACAAGCCGGTTACACCAATGGACAGCACCACCGCAACAATGGCAGCCAGCCCTTCCGGTATCGCGGCTACGGCCAGTGAAACCGACATCAGGAACATTTCTGCCATATCGCGCCCCTGCAGCATGGCAATCACGAAAATAACCACACAGATTCCAATGGCAAATTTTCCCAGCATTTTCCCCAGTTGATCCAACCTGATTTCCAAAGGCGTTTTCGACTTTTTCTCACTGATGATAAGGTTGGCAATTTTACCCATTTCGGTGTTCATGCCAGTTCCGACTACCAGACCAATTCCCCTTCCCTTTGTAACCAGGGTTGACATAAATGCTGAGTTTGCGCGGTCTCCAAGCGGAGTTTTCGGATCGTCGTGAATGAGAGAGGCATCTTTATCTGATGAGACCGACTCCCCGGTCAGGGCCGATTCGTCTATCTGAAGATCAGCAGATTCAATCAGGCGGAGATCAGCGGCTATATAACGTCCGGCATCCAGAATAACGACATCACCCGGCACTACATGACCAGAATCAACCACTCTCACAATGCCATTCCGGCGAACAATGGCTTTCGGAAATGACATTTTCTGTAACGCTTCTATCGCCCTGTTTGCCTTTACCTGCTGAACTACTCCAAGTACCGCATTGGTAACAATGACCAGAATAATAATAGTGGCATCAATGTATTCGCCCAGAAAAAGGGTGATAAGAACCGCTACAAGCAGGATATAGATAAGCCAGTCGTGCAGTTGGGCAACGAACATCTTAAGCAGGCTCTCTTTCTTTTTTGCCCGCAACTTATTCAGGCCGTATTTTTTTAATCTGATTGCAGCTTCTTCCTCTGGAAGACCAGGCAGTGGATCAACTTTAAATTCTTTAAGACTCTCTTCTATTGATTTCGAAAACCACATTTTCTGCCATTTAATTATTGGATATCACTGTGTCCGGAAAAATAATACATCTTCCCTAACGGGACTTATAAGAAATTACATCTTGTTTACTACCAATATCTTGCCCCTCTGGGACTGTCACTTTAGGGACAAGATATTGGCAGAGACGGAAGCAACCCCAGGATATTACAAGTCCCATGGGGACGTAATAAAATAAGGATGTTCAGTTGGTTAGTAAAATATTAACCGGACACTTGTGATTGAAATTAAAATTTTCAGCAAAATATGAAATTAAACGGGAATAAAAACGGGAGGAAATTCCTCCCGTTTCTCCCGGCAATCAGATGGCTATTACGAATAATAACCAGTATATATCAACTGGTATTCCAGTTGATTGAATTTCATATTTCTATTTCAAAAAGTTGATGAATCATCGGGCAATTTGTTTTAATCCGGAACCTAACTCCCTACATAGTATTTCATGGCCTCGGGCATAAACTGGTTCAGTTTCTTTATCCTGGTCTGATCAGAAGGGTGTGTACTCAGAAACTCCGGAGGACTTGGCCCGCCTGCAGCCGACATTCTCTGCCAGAAAGCGATTGCTTCCTGGGGATTGTAACCTGCCATGGCAGCGAAAATCAATCCGAACTTATCGGCTTCAGTCTCCTGCTGACGCGACCAGGGCAACATAGCGCCTACCTGGCTGCCGATTCCATACGACATCAGGAACAAATCCTGGGTTTGCTGGGGTTGCTGGGCTAAAGCCACCTGCAATGCCACACCGCCCATTTGCTGAACCATTGCCTGACTCATTCTTTCGTTACCATGTTTGGCAATGGAATGGGCAATTTCATGTCCCATTACAATGGCCAGGCCTGCTTCGTTTTGTGTAATAGGAAGAATTCCGCTGTAAACAACTACCTTTCCACCTGGCATACACCAGGCATTGGCTTCTTTGCTGTCAACCGTGTTAAATTCCCAGTTATAGCCCTCGAGTATAGAAGTTTGTCCCTTACTGTCATAGTAGGTCTTAATTGCGTTCGAAATCTTTGCTCCGACGCGGTCAACCATTGCAGCATCTTTATTGCTGTTGGCATTTAACACCTTGTTCTCCGACAAAAAGGTACTGTATTGATCCCGTGCCATTAGTTGCAGTTCTGCTTCCGGCACTAAACTCAGTTGTTTGCGGCCTGTAACAAGATTTAATGCACATCCGGCCATTAAACCTGTGATCAGTAATAATCCTAAAATCTTTTTCATGAGTTTGAAAAGTTATAATGAAAAAAACAGCCTCTTCTAAATTTTTATTCCATTGGTTTTGTTAATCTGATTGCCTTGACCAAAGATCAATAAACCTATTCAGCAAAATTAGTTTGTGTAATTTTAAAAAATATTATATAACTTTTAAAAAAGTTTACAAGATTCACACATTGGATGTGGTTAAGGTTAAGGTTAAGGTTAAGGTTGATTAGCAAATTAGCTGATTAGCCATTTAGCTGATTTCAGACTGCACCTACATATAATTCAACTGAAATTCGTGTTTTTTTTGTATTCTGGTGTACCGATAGCCATCGGGATGGTGTTAATAATCGTTTCGGCACGAAAAAAAGCGAACTAACCGAATTTCAAAGCTACCCCCGAAAAATTAACTGTCAACCGTTTTAAAAAACTGTTCTATATTTGTTATACTCTAACGTTTACAACCATTCTGCAACTTCTTATCTGATTTCTATTGATTATGGCATTCTTCCAAAACTCCGTTCTCAGCAAACACCTCAAAACACAGGATGCCGGAACCATTAAACAGGCTTATGCTAATTTTTCGTCTTATTTTCATCATCCGGAGATTCAAAAGAACATCCGGGAAGCAAAAGAAGAACAGTTCCAGGAAGGCTTTTTAAGAGAACTGTTTGTTAACGTTCTCGGATATACGCTCAACCCATCGCCAGACTTTAACCTTACTACAGAATACAAGAACGTTAAGGACAGTAAAAAAGCGGATGGCGCCATTATCCTTAATTGGTTGAATGGTCCTCGCGTAGTCGCCGTGATCGAACTGAAAGGCACTGACACTACCGACTTAAGCAAAATCGAAAACCAGGCTTTCGGGTACAAAAACAACCAGCCCGATTGCGTGTATATCATCACATCCAATTTCGAAAAACTCCGTTTCTACATTGACAATGCTATTGATTACACGGAGTTTAACCTATTTACGCTTACCGCGACTGAATTTGAACTGCTATGGTTGTGCCTCGCCTTCGTTAACATCGAAAAAGAAGTTCCTAAGCGGATGAAGGCAGAATCGCTCAGCCAGGAAGACGCCATTACCAAAAACCTGTACAAAGATTATTCCCGCTTCAAACGCGAACTGCATCAGAACCTTGTGTCGCTCAATCCGCAATACGACGCGCTCACCCTGTTCAAAAAATCTCAGAAATTATTGGATCGCTTTCTGTTCCTCTTTTTTGCCGAGGACAGGCAACTCTTGCCACCCAATTCTGTGAGGCTGATCCTGGCAGACTGGCGCGATCTGCAGGACCGTGATGTGCAGATTCCTTTGTACGACCGGTTTAGAAAGTATTTCGAATATCTGAATACCGGCTACAAGGGTAAACGGTACGATGTGTACGCCTACAACGGCGGTTTGTTCAGGCACGATGAACTGCTCGATGTGATTCAGATGGACGATGAGCTGCTCTACCGGCACACCATGAAACTCTCCGAATACGACTTTATCAGCGAAGTGGACGTGAATATCCTGGGCCATATCTTCGAAAATTCGCTCAACGAGCTGGATGAAATACAAGCACAGCTTGAAGGGAAGCAGCAAGATAAAACCAAATCGAAACGCAAAAAGGACGGCGTTTTTTATACCCCGAAATACATTACAAAGTACATTGTTGACAATACCGTTGGCAAACTCTGCACAGAGAAAAAAGAAGCACTGGGCCTCGTAGAGGAAGATTATACCACCGACCGCAAACGCACCAAAAAAACCATTCAACCCCTTTTTGAAAAACTTACTGCTTACCGTGACTGGCTGCTGCAACTCACCATCTGCGATCCGGCCTGCGGCTCCGGTGCGTTTCTGAACCAGGCGCTCGATTTTCTGATTTCGGAGCACCACCTGATCGACGAACTGCAGGCCAAGCTTTTCGGCTCTTCGATGGTGCTGGGCGATTTCGAAAACAGCATCCTCGAAAACAACCTGTTTGGAGTGGATATCAACGAGGAAAGCGTAGAAATAGCCAAACTCTCGCTGTGGCTGCGCACCGCCCGGCCCAACCGCAAACTGAACGACCTGAACAACAACCTGAAATGCGGCAACTCATTGATCGACGACCCGGCAGTAGCCGGCGACAAGGCGTTTAACTGGCAAAAAGAGTTTCCGACTGTTTTTGCCAAAGGGGGATTTGACGTGGTGATCGGGAATCCGCCGTATGGAATTATAATTGATAAGGATTCTCGAAAATATTTTGATGAAAAATTTCCTTTAACTCGTTATAAAACAAATTTGTATATACTTTTTATTGAAAGAATGTTTCAGGTATTTGAGCGAGGGACAGTTCATTTCATAATTCCTAAATCATTGTTGTTTAATTCTTATTATGAGGATATTAGAAGATTTATCATTGAACGATCTGAATTGAAAGAAATTTATACAATTACGGAAAAAGTTTTTGAAGATGCTGAAGTCGGAAGTAGCTTACTCATTCAGTTCAAAATAAAGATAGCACCGAACAAGCTTAATGAAGTGAGATTAGTTGAGGCTGAGAAAATTCAGAACTTTATTAGTTCTACAGGAATTATTGAAAACAAAATAACTCAAAACTATTTTCTAGCTAATCCTAATTGTGAAATCTCTATAATATCTTCAGATTCACAATCAATAATTGATAAGCTCAGAGTTTTGAAATCGATAAACTTTTACTTTACCTTAAAAAATGGACTTAATCCAGGAAACATAAAGCATATTTTAATTTCTGATAATCATGAAACTGAGAAACACAAACCAATAATTTGGGGTAAGGATATTTCGAAATATATTATTAATTGGTCTGGAAAATTTATTAATTATGATGAGCATTTAATTGAAAAAATTGATTTATGTGATGTAAAATCCAAAGAGGGAATGAACAAACAAAATCGAATTGATTTTGCATTACGTTCTCCTGAATTATTTGAAAAAAAGAAAATTGTAATTCGAAAAACTGGAGATTCATTAATTGCCTGTATTGATGTAAACAATTTTTATTTTGATACATTAGTACATGGGATTTATGAAAAAGTAGATGGTATTAGCTTGGAATTTTTATTAGCAATTTTAAACTCTAAACCAGCAACTAGATTCTATCGGTTGTTGCATGATATAAAAGGCAAGGTCTTCGCTAAAATTAGCTTAGATAATCTAGCATCATTCCCGTTACCAATCTTCGAACCATCAGATGTTGATAAGTTGAGCGAAATGGCCAAAACTTTATCTGATAAAACAAAAGTTTTTTATGAGCTTTCCCAAAAATTCCAACGTAGCCTTCACCGCAAATTTAATCTCGAAGACTTGCCCGGCAAACTGCAAAACTGGTATTTGCTCTCGTATGCTGAGTTTATAAAAGAGTTGGCGAAGAAGAAGGTAAAATTATCGCTTTCGGAGGAAGCAGAATGGGAAGCCTACTTTTTGCAGGAAGCAAAACAGGCACTGGCTACAAAGGCAGAAATTGAAAAAACCGATGCAGAGATCGACCGGATGGTTTACACGCTTTATGGGTTAACGGAGGAAGAGATTGGGATTGTGGAAGGGAGTAGTGGAAAGTAAAAAGTAGAAAGTGAAGAGAGTGAAGAAAGTGATGCTTCGGTTTGGTTCGAAAATGGTTCGACGAAAAGCTCACCAATCGAAGCTCAGCAACCATCGCTCAGCAACCAAGTGAAAAGTGAGTTTGTGCCCGACGAAGCGAAGTGAAGGCACAGAAGTCGTTTCACGATCATCACACAACTCAAAATATTAAAATAGTTGGTATAAAAAAGAAACGCTCCTTTCGGAGCGTCGGACCAAAGATGCTATCTTTGGTGATGTTTCAGTCGCACAAAAGTAAGACATTATTACACTAAAAGCAAGTAATTAGCAAGTATTAAAGTTACCATATATACTGAAGTTGGCCTTTATTTCTACTATTTACTTTAACTTCCTTTGTCAACTGCCCTTTGCATATTGCCAACTTTCTTCTTAAATCCGAAATCAGCAATCCGCATTCAGCAATCAGAAATCCGAAATCCTATTTGGAGTCTATTCCCCCAGAGCAGTCCGAATTTTTTCCAGCTCCAGTTTATTTGCAAAGGAAAGTTCATCCTGTTCGGTGGCAAAACCGTTTGCCTGGATGGTGATCATTGTCTGACCCATCGGAATTTGTATTTCTGTTGACCGTATTTTGGCATTATTTTCACCATCCTCAAGGTCAGTCTTCGATATGGCCCTGGTGGTGCCTACCCTCACACTCTTGTATCCCGCGCCTAACATAGCAGGATTGGTAAGGTACATACTCATCGTAGCAATCATTGGCGAATTGGCAATAATCTGAACTTCAGCATCATTTTCGGGCTTCGTTTCGTTGCGGTATCTTTTGGTAATTTGCATACCTCCACCCATCATTCCCATACCGGCGGCACTAACCTCGCCATCCCCTTCAGCTTTAAGTCCGTTAATTTCGGCAGGGAGCAATCCGGCAACCTGCTGTGCCACCAGCATATTGATGTCGTTAATCGCATCCTGCAGACTTAACTGGGCCTGTTTATACTCCTTCTTTGCCAGAAAATCCTGTGCTTCCCTGATAAAAGCCTCTGCCTGACTTTGTCCTTTAACACTCAGGCCAATCGAAGCAACAAATAAGAAAAAGATGATTTTTTTCATTACATTATGATTTAAAATGTTGACAAACTGAATGAATAATCTATTTTACAAAGACAAGTAAAGGTAAGGGGATTTTTAACAGGTTGAACACTGTTTTAACTATCAATACTGTTATCAAGGTAGAATAAGGTTGGAAGCCGGTAGAGGTTGCATTGTCATTTATACTATTTTTGCCTCCGAATGATGAAACGTTCCATAGCAACATTTTTACTTGTGTTAGCCAGTACTATCTGGCTCGCCCATGCTATTGTTCCGCATCATCACCATCAATCGCAGGCCTGTCTGATTACCAAACATTGCCAGCACGATCATGAACATCAGTCTGGTCAGCCCGAAACTGATCCGCACAAACACGACAACAACACAACTGCTGAATGCAGTCTGCATCAACTGGCAATTGTTCCTCAGCCTGTTTATAAAAGTGGTGGCGGGTTTCCTGAATCTGCTGAATCAGGTACTGATTTTGATTTTATTCAGGCTATCATTTCCTATACACATTCTATTTCCTTTTTATCGCCAAAAACCCACGCGGTATATTTAGGTAACGAATCAATATCGCTCTATCTGGCATCCATCGGCCATTCTCAGGGTTTGCGCGCTCCGCCTGTAGCTTAACTTCCACAAAAGCAATTTACTTTCTATGTTGCAAATGGCACAATGCCCTTGTGCTTCGTACGTATTTATTCCATTTAATATTAAATTCATTCAGATGATAAAAAATGCATTGCTGATTGCATTGCTTGCATTCATGTTCGCAGGTTGCAACAACAGTCACCAAAAAGAAACCGATGATCATGAAGGAGAAGAAGTAAAACTTCAACTTACCGCCTACAGTCCCGAATTTGAATTGTTTGCCGAAGCCGATCCTTTTGTTGCGGGTAAATCTTCCAATATCCTGTCACATTTTACGCATTTGCCTGAATTTAAAGCGCTTGAAAATGGTGTTATCACCATCACGCTTATAGCGGGTTCAACGGAAACAATTCAGAAACTTGAAAAACCTGACCGGAAAGGCATATACAGCTTCGATATTAAGCCTGATTCACCCGGAAAGGGACGCATTGTTTTTTCAATTAAAACCGGCAAAGGCAATTACGAAATTGGAGTGCCCGACATCACCGTGTATGCCACTGAACAGCAGGCCGATGAAGCAGCTGAAAATGCCGAGGCTTCCGGAACCAATACGGTGGTTCTTACAAAAGAGCAATCGTGGAAGATTGATTTTGCAACAGCAATTCCTACCATGGGTTCTTTCGGGCAGGTCATAAAAACATCGGCCATAGTCCAGTCGGCTCCCGGTGATGAAATGTTGGTATCGGCCAAAACAAATGGAATTGTATTATTCAACAACAATGCAACACTTGAGGGAAACAGCGTTTCCAGTGGACAGGGCCTGTTTACGGTTTCGGGCAGTGATCTGGCTGATAATAACCTGGGTGTGCGCATTGTTGAAGCAAAAAACAACTTTGAAACAACCAGGCTGGAGTATGAACGAAAAAAATCACTGGCATCCGATAAAATCGTTTCGGATAAAGACTTGTTAACCGCAAAAAATGAATATGATAATGCGAAAGCCGTGTACGATATGCTTCACAGGAATTTCAGCGTGGCCGGCCAATCCATCTCAAGCCCCCTCAGCGGGTTTGTAAAACAGGTTTTTGTTACAAATGGCGAATATATAACTGCGGGTCAGCCTGTTATTTCGATTTCCAGGAATAAAACCCTGCTGTTGCGCGCCGATGTTCAACAAAAGTATGCAACGATGCTGAATTCAATCACCTCTGCCAACATAAGAACCTTAAATGATAACAAAACCTACACGCTGGAGGAACTGGGCGGGAAAGTCGTTTCGGTTGGCCGGAATGCCGGTAGCAACAATTACCTGATTCCGGTCAATCTGCAGATTGATAATCGAGGTGGTTTTGGTTCGGGTGGATTTGTTGAATTGTATTTAAAATCAACTTCCGGTAACAGTGTTTTGTCATTACCCAATTCCGCCTTGCTCGAAGACCAGGGAAATTTCTTTGTGTTTGTGCAGGTTACCCCTGAATTGTTTGAAAAACGGGAAGTCATGATTGGTGCAACAGATGGCCTGAATTCTGAAATAGCAGGCGGGCTGACCGGGGCTGAGCGGATTGTAACCAAAGGGGCTATCTTCATCAGGCTGGCTCAGTCATCCGGCGCTTTGGATGCACATTCAGGTCACGTTCATTAAAAGAGAAAGCTATGTTGAATAATATTATAAAATTCTCGCTTAACAACAGATTTTTCGTGCTGCTGGCAGCAGTTGTGCTGATAATCGCAGGTGTAAGGACTGCGGGCAATATGGATGTGGATGTTTTTCCTGACCTCACTGCCCCCACTGTGGTTGTAATGACCGATGCGCATGGAATAGCATCGGAAGAGGTAGAACGCCTGGTTACATTCCCGATTGAAACCGCCGTGAATGGCGCTACCGATGTGCGAAGGGTACGTTCGTCCTCTTCGCAGGGCTTTTCATTTGTTTGGGTGGAATTCGACTGGGGCACCGACCTGTTTAAAGCCCGCCAGATCGTTAGCGAAAAATTAATCAGCATCACCTCCCAGATGCCTTTGGGGGTTGGCCAGCCATTGCTGGCTCCCCAGTCGAGCGTTATGGGTGAAATGTTTTTTATTGGGTTGCAGGCCGACAGCACAAGTTTGATGGACCTGCGTACCATAGCTACCTGGAATGTGGAACCCTTGCTGCTGGCAACTACAGGTGTTTCACAGGTAACCATAATCGGAGGTGATTACAAACAATACCAGGTACTGGCCGATCCGCAGAAAATGAGATTTTACAATGTTTCAATGGCAGAACTGGCGGGTGTTTGCACAGGAATGAGCCAAAATTCTACCGGCGGGGCATTGCGTCAATATGGCAACGAATACGTGGTGAGAGGCGTCGCACGCACTTCAGATTTAGAAGAACTGGGGAATACCTTCGTAAAATCCCTGAATGGAAAACCTGTCAGAATTAACGATGTGGCAGAAGTTACCATCGGCAGTGCTGTTAAAATGGGTTATGCTTCCGAAAATGCCAAACCTGCAGTAATCATTTCCATTTCGAAGCAGCCCAATGCCAATACCCTTGAACTAACGAAACGCATCGAAGCAAATCTGGCTTCGCTGCAGAAATCATTGCCGCCGGATGTGGTTCTGGATACCAAAATCTTTCGTCAGGCCGATTTTATTGAGACCTCTGTAAACAATGTTAAAAATGCCCTGATTGAAGGATCCGTTTTCGTCGTAATCATTCTCTTTTTGTTCCTGGGCAGTTTCCGCACCACGCTGATCTCACTGCTGGCAATTCCGCTCTCATTGCTGGGTGCTATCCTGGCCCTGAAATTCCTGGGATTAAACATCAACACCATGAGCCTCGGCGGGATGGCCATTGCCATAGGAACACTGGTTGATGATGCCATCATTGATGTGGAAAATGTTTACAAGCGACTCCGGCAAAACCACCAGTTACCGGTTTCTGAGCGCCGTTCCTCATTCGACGTTGTTTTTGAAGCTTCAAAGGAAATCAGGGCATCCATCCTCAATGCCACGCTTATAATAATTGTGGCGTTCATTCCCTTGTTCTTCCTTACCGGTATGGAAGGCCGCATGCTGAAGCCATTGGGAATCGCTTTTGTGGTCTCGCTTTTCGTGTCGCTTATTGTGGCCATGACCTTAACACCACTGCTTTGCAAACTTCTGCTGACAAACGATGATTACCTGACCCGGAATCAAAAGGAAAAATGGCTGACCCGCAAGCTCATTCATCTCTACGAAAAATCGCTTGAGTGGGTACTATGGCACAAACGCCTTGTTATTTTTTCATCGGCCGGATTGTTTGTGGTTTCTCTCATCCTGTTTTCAACGATGGGACGAAGTTTTTTACCTGAATTTAATGAAGGCTCATTAACACTGTCAGTGGTTTGCAAACCGGGGACTTCTCTCGAAGAAAGCAACAAACTCGGCAACCTGGTTGAAACTGAATTGCATTCTATTCCGGAAATAACCAGCACAGCGCGCAGAACCGGGCGGGGCGAACTGGACGAACATTCACAGACCGTTAACAGTGCTGAGATTGATGTCAACTTTTTGCTGAGTGATCGCAAACGCGATAAGTTTATGACCGATGTAAGGACAAAACTGGCCGGTGTACCAGGAATTGCCTTCACTGTAGGTCAGCCACTGGGGCACCGGATCGACCACATGCTCTCCGGAACAAGGGCCAACATAGCCATTAAACTTTTTGGCACTGATCTCAACAGGATGTTTAGGGTGGGCAACGAAATCAGAAATGCTGTATCCGGTATTGAAGGTCTGGTAGATGTAAATGTTGACCAGCAGGTTGAAATTCCGCAGATTCAGATCCGGGCAAACCGTGAAATGCTGGCCGGTTATGGCATTACCATCAACCAGTTCAACGAATTTGTTAACATGTCGTTCGGAGGCGAAAAACTTGCCGATATCTATGAAGGACAGCGGCGGTTTGATCTCGTTTTGAGGTTGAATAAGGATTACACCGAATCCATTGAAGGTATCCGATCAGCCTTAATTGATACTTACGACGGGAAAAAAATTCCGCTTGAACAGGTGGCCGATATTGTTTCGGTTACCGGCCCAAGCGGCATAAGCAGAGAAAATGTGCAGCGCAAAATCGTTATTTCGGCCAATGTTTCGGGCCGCGATTTACGAAGCGTAGTTAAGGATATCCGGGCTAATGTGGATGCTAAAATCGTTTTGCCTGAAGGTTACCGCATTGAATATGGTGGTCAGTTCGAGAGTGAAGCAAAGGCGTCGCAAACGTTGCTATTAACTTCAATCCTGGCCATTTTTATCATCTTTCTATTGCTTTATCAGGAGTTCAGGAATTTTAAGCTGGCCGGCATTATTCTGCTAAACCTTCCGCTTGCGCTGATAGGTGGGGTCTTCGCGATTTATTTTACCTCCGGCATCCTGAGTATTCCCGCCATTATCGGTTTTATTACATTATTCGGTATTGCCACCCGCAATGGCATTCTGCTTATTTCAAAATACGAACAATTACAAAAGCAGGGAATATCACTGCACGATACGATAAACAAAGGCTCATCCGACAGGTTGAACCCCATCCTGATGACAGCGCTGACTGCTGCACTGGCACTGATACCGCTGGCCTTAAGAGGCGATTTGTCGGGCAATGAGATTCAAAGCCCTATGGCAAAAGTGATCCTTGGCGGGCTGCTTACTTCAACTCTACTCAATATTTATCTAGTTCCCGCTGTTTACATGATTTTGAGCAAACGTGGTATTTTAAAAACTGACAGATCATGAAAATAATCCTGATTGGCATTCTTTGCATTTCGACCCTTGGCAATTCACTAATTGCCCAAACCAGCGTTGACGCGGTATTAAAGGAAATCGAAAACAACAACCTGTCGCTCAGGTCGATGCGCCTGATAGCCGATGCTGAAAAAACAGGCAACAAAACAGGGTATTACCTTCAGAATCCGGAGGTAGAATTTAACTACCTGTGGAGCAGCCCTGCTATCATTGGCAACCGGACAGATTTGACCATTACCCAGTCATTCGACTTCCCAACAGCTTATGGTTACCGCAGGCAGATTGCCGGATCGCGCGACATGCAATCTGAACTCAGATACCAGAAAGAAAGGAAAGACCTCCTGCTCACCGCACGCATGTTGTGTGCCGAAATAATATATACAAATGCCTTTATCAGTGAATATGATAAAAGGATAAGTCATGCATTGCAAATTTCCGAAGCCTACAAGGTTATGTTTGAAAAAGGAGAAACCGGCATACTCGAGCACAACAAGGCGCAGTTAAACCTGTTAAATTTGAAAAGGGAAAAGGAAAACCTGATGATTGAACGAAGTGCCGGTTTAATGCAACTTGCTGCCCTGAACGCAGGTAAAGCAATTGACCTGAATGAAACTTCCGCGCAAATCCCGTTGCTGCCAGTTGATTTTGAACAATGGTACACCCGCGTTGAACAAGCAAACCCGTATTTGCTTTGGCTGAGACAAGAGGTAGAGATAAGTCTTCAAACAGAAAAGCTCAGCCGGGCACTTTCGCTCCCAAAGGCTTCGGCCGGCTATATGAGCGAACAGATAACAGGTGAGGATTTCAGAGGTATTACATTGGGCATTTCAATTCCCCTTTGGGAAAATAAAAATACAGTTAAGCACAGCCGGGCACAAACCAGTGCCCTTCAAAGCCAGGAAGCCGACAGTAAATTGCAATTCTACAATCAGCTAAAAATTCAATTTGAAAAAGCGGTCCGTTTACAGGAGAATGTCCTGCAATACAGAAAGGAACTGAACAACTTTGACAATGAAGCGTTACTCAACAAAGCACTGGATTTGGGTGAAATAAGCCTGATCAACTATCTGATGGAACTTTCAATAACATACACCGCCATCGATAATCTGCTGAAAATCGAACATGAATTGAACAAATCGGTTGCGAACCTGATGCAGTTTGAGATGTAACACATTGATAATAAATGCTAAACGAAAAATATGCCGACCTTAAATTCGAAAGAAGCATCGCTTTATAAATGGGCTTATCTGTTAAGCCTGTTTACTATTTTCTACAACATCATCGAAGGGGTTGTTTCCATGTTACTGGGTTATGAGGATGAAACCCTGACCCTGTTTGGGTTTGGTGCCGACAGTTTTATTGAAGTCATGTCGGGCATTGGCATCGCATTTATGATTACCCGGATAAGACAAAATCCGGAAAGCCCTGCGGGCAGTTTTGAAATCAGGGCATTAAAGATAACCGGCACTGCATTCTATCTTTTATCTGCCGGACTGCTTGCCGGCGTGGTGGTAAACCTTCTGGGCAATCACAAACCGGAAACTACATTCTGGGGTGTCATTATTTCGCTGGTATCCATCTCGGTAATGATCTGGCTGATGATGGCAAAGAAAAGAGTAGGCCGGGAGCTGAATTCAGCACCCATAATTGCGGATGCCAATTGTACCAGGGTTTGCGTTTATATGTCGGTAGTTCTGCTGGTTTCCAGTCTTATTTACGAGCTTACCGGTTTTGCCTATGCCGATGCCATTGGTGCTGCCGGCCTTATTTATTTTTCGGTTACCGAAGGACGGGAAGCTTTTGAGAAGGCAAAAGGAGAAAATTGTTGTTGCGGGGATTGCTGAGGTAAGAGTATCGCCTAATTCATTGCAGGTTGTAAAATATAATCCGGGATGTTTCTCATGTTTCGCCTCTCCGAGGCTATAATCCTATCTCCGGCAATATTTTATACCAACGTTTCGCATCTGTGAGGATATAACCTATCCCAGATAATATTTTCTACCAACTTTAGGCCGCTCTGAGGCTATATTCCTATTCCCGGTATTATTTCCTACCAACGTTACACCTTTCTGAGGCTTACAATCCTATCCCCGGTATTATTTTCTACCAGCGTTACGCCTCTCTGAGGCTTTAATCCTGTCCCCGGTATTATTTTCTATTAGTGTTACGCCTCTCTGAGGCTTTAATCCTGTCCCCGGCAATATTTTCTACCAATATTTCGCCTCTCTGAGGCTATAATACTATTCCGGCAATATTTTCTACCAACGTTTCGCCACTCTGAGGCTGCAATTCTATCCCAGATAATATTTAGTATTTCGACCATTGCAATCATTCAAGGCGAATGGTTAATAATCCTGTGTTTTGAAAATGGGAGCCGAAGCCCCAGAGGGGCGTAACGTTGGTAGTTGACAGTTAGTAAAAAAGGATTACAAGCCTCAGAGAGGCGTCAGGTGAATGGCTATCACAATGAAGTCCGATGTAGCAGATGGGAAAATTGGATACCAGGGTGGTGTGAAGTATAAAGTAAGAAGCGATGAGCTGAGCGTAGTCGAAGCTTAAAAAGCCTGCCCGACGGTATTTTCACTATCAACCTATCGCCCAACCGCGACTTAAATTATAATTTCCATCTCCAGGGCTGGTTATTCCACATAAATTACAGATTCTCGATAGGGTTTCGTTTTTTATGCCGCAAGCGTTTATAATAGGATGGCGTTAAGCCGGTTACTTTTTTAAACTGCCCCGAAAGGTGAGCCACACTGCTATAATGCAATTTGTAAGATATTTCGGTAAGATTCATTTCACCATAAATCAATAGCTCCTTTACCCTTTCAATTCTTAGATTGATAAGATACCTTTCAATGGTCGTTCCCTGAACCTCTGAGAAAATATTGGCCAAATAAGTATAATCATGATTTAATTTCTCGCTCAGATAATCCGAGAAGTTTGTTTTGATCAATTTATCGGTATAGTAAACCATTTCAACAATGGCATTCTTAATCCTTTCGATCAGAATTTTCTTCTTATCGCTTAAGATGGAAAGTCCCGATTTATGCAATCCTATATTTAACGATTCCACCTGTTCATCCGAAAGGCTTTCCATGATTTCCACTTCGCCCAACTCTAACATGATGAAATGAAACCCATGCTTCTTTAGCTCGGATTTCACGATCATCTTGCAACGGTCGCTAACCATATTACCAATGTAGAGTTTCATGCAGCTTTCTTAATATTGAATCATAAATTTCTGATTATTGCTCAAATAATTCACTGTGGATCTATTTTCATGAATTCTGTAATGTCAACCACCGATAAAAGGCATTTCCGGTCATCGTCCGTGACAATGCCTTCCATATAGACATGGCAAAAAGTGGAATTATTATACCCAAGTTTCAGGTTGCACGACTCCTTGGTATAACCAGTATAGAGCAAACTGAAAAAATCGTTGAATACTGTCGTGGATTCTTCCGAAATATGAAGTTTGAAATTGCTGTTTAGCAAATTAAAACGCTTATCTCTCAACATATCGGCTCCGGTAAAGTTAAGGTCGGCAATACTCCCATCTGCATCAAGGATAAAATAGCCAATAGGGGCCAGATCGTACAACATGGTGTATTTTTTCAGCGCATTTTCGGCTGTCTCATTTGCCAGACGAAGTTCCTCATTCTGCATTTCCAGTTCTATCTGGTGTACCTGCAATTCGTGCACGAGTTTCTTTACGTCGGCTTCATTGTAACTGTTGTCGGAAATTTTTTGCTTAAGCCTCAACTGTTCTTCAGCTTTCATACGCAACATTCCGGCATCCGACATGCCTGTTTCTTCGTCGCTCATAGATTCGTTCTTTTAGTAGTGCAAGGTTCAATTTGTAATTAAAATCATTCCAACTGGTACATTCATCTGATCATGGAAAACATTTACGGACCATTCAACAGTTGAAATATTACCAGCAGTCGTCAGTACTTTCATTCCCAATTTCCCGTCAATGGCTTCTTTTAAATGCTTATTCAATTCCTTTTCGGTCTTTTTATGCATGGGTTCCGGAACAAACATTTTGATAAAACTCTGATTCAGGACATCCTCGCTCTTTTTCCCGAAAAATTTCCCGGCTCCCGGATTAAATTCCAATATTTTAAAGCGGGCAGAGAGCCTGATGATAATACCGGGAAATGAAGCCAACAACAAACGCTTTACCTGCTCTGTTTCGTTTAATTTTTCTTGTTCCTGCTTCACATCAGAGATGTTGATAAAGGTAATAACCAAACCATCTATTCTGTCGTCGGAAGTCCGGTAGGGCATAATGCGGACAGCAAACCACCGGCCATCTTTAGCCGCGATTTGCTTTTGTTTGAATACAAGTGTACTCAATACCTCAACCGCATCTTCAGCCAAATCAGGATAAACCAGGTCTGAAACCTGGTCGGTAAATGGTCTTCCGACATCGCTTTTTATGAGTTTAAATATTTTGGTTGCCTGGATGGTAAAACGGCGGATATTCAGCTCTTTGTCAAGGAACAGGGTAGCAATATCGGTGCTGTTAAGCAGGTTTTTCATATCGTTGTTTACCCGAGAATAGTCTTCC
>JBBQBC010000004.1:0-50495 GCA_038317155.1 Bacteroidales bacterium | reverse complement strand
ACTCTTGAACATTTGAACCCTTGAACCCTTGAACCTGACACCGAACCCGACACGTATTTTCAACACATAGACACAATAGAACTTGTCATAGGCACATAGAAATTTGATCTTAATTACTGTACCCTTTAACCGTTGAACTTTTGAACCCTTGAACCCTTGAACTTTTCAACCCTGAACCCTTGAACCCTTGAACCCTTGAACCCTTGAACCCTTTTTTGCCTTTTTCTTTATGCCAACTGCTCTCGTCCCAAAAGACGCGACCAACTGGCTTCAGCTAATCAGTCAACGATTTAGCCAATGGAGCAACCTCACTGGCCACCTGCCTGTTGTACTCAAAAGCCAGTGACTGGTAATTTACTGCATCCACGATGGTTCCTATAAAGCAGAGTCCTGCTGTAAAGAAATACAGTATTCCCATACCAACCTGATTGATGAGAAACCGGTGAATTCCTGCAACGCCTAGCAAACCAGCCAGGCAGGTAAGCAGAATTATTTGCGGATCTTTGCGACGGGCCCGGTAAATAACCGAAAACTGCTGCGCCTGCTTGTCGCTGAAATCCTTTATAAGCATCTGAATGTGATTCAGTTCCATTCCCTGCAACTCGGGCAGGTGTAAAAGTACGTTTGCCATTGTTTTAAGTGTTAAAGTGTTAATAATAAAATACTGGTTTTCTCAAAATTGCAATGATTCTCCAGGTCAGAATCAATACAGCAGCTATGCCAAGCGGGTGTGCGTGAAATGATTGCAAAAATTCACCTCTGAAAAGCCAGGCAATTGAATGACCGAGTCCGCATCCAGGGCAAAATTCCAATCCTGCGGCTTTTAGAGGGCATAAACTTGAGTGTTCATTGGTTGGTGACATTAAGGCCATAAGTAAAAGACCCATTAGCCAAACAAAGGCTTCGAACCGTGCCCTGAAAAATTGCCAGCCAGTTTTAATCATGGGTTTCGTGAAAAAGTCGCGTTAACGAAGACAAATGTAATACTGGATTTTAATTTTTTACAAAAAAAATGTTCCGAACGGAATATTCAGCATTATAAAAGGGCAGAATCAGCAGTTGAACTAAACATCCGGTCAACGGGCCTGAATGAGCGCTGGCTTTAGCCTCTGGAAATTTTAATAACAATGAATAATCAAACAAAAATATAATTCAACTGTTATGTCTGCCATTAAATAAAAATGAGTAATTTTGCCGCCCGTTTCAGGTCACTGAATTAAGTCCCAGCAAACAAATTTAATGATTATTTAACCTTCTGATCATCAATAGGTCATAACTAATTGTTTGCTTTGCCAGCCTGAGAACTAAACTCTTTCACATATAAACTTGACATGTCTTTAAACAACCTAAGAAACATTGGAATTGCTGCTCACATCGATGCAGGTAAGACCACCACCACAGAACGTCTGTTATTTTTCACCGGCGTAAACCGTAAAGTTGGTGAGGTTCACGATGGAGCTGCCACTATGGACTTTATGAAACAGGAGCAGGAGCGCGGAATTACCATTGCCTCTGCAGCGATTACCTGTGTATGGAACGGCACTCAGATTAACATCATAGACACCCCTGGTCACGTTGATTTCACCGTAGAGGTTGAGCGATCACTCAGGGTCATCGACGGAATGGTAGCCCTCTTTTGCGCTGTTGGCGGTGTTGAGCCGCAAAGCGAAACTGTATGGAATCAGGCTGAACGATACAAAGTTCCGCGCATCGCTTTTGTTAACAAAATTGACCGCACAGGATCTGATTACCACGATGTTATCAAACAAATGAATGAAGTCCTGGATGCAAGGGCAATTGCCTTTCAGATTCCGGTTGGCCAGGAAGATGAATTCAAAGGCATCATTGACCTGATGGCATGTAAAATGTACACTTTTGACGAAAATAAAACCATTGTATCAGAGATTCCGGAAGAGTTTAAACCCAAAGCACGCGAATTCAAACAACAGTTGGTTGAGTGCCTTGCTGACTTTAACGAAGAAATTCTCGGCCTTTTTCTCGATGATAAAGAAGTGCCCAATGAACTGCTCAAACTTGCTGCCCGTGAAGCTACCCTGAAACTACTGATCACCCCGGTATTTTGTGGTGCATCCTATAAAAATAAAGGTATAATCCAGTTGCTCGATGCCATTGTTGATTACCTTCCCTCTCCTGTTGACAAAGGTGCAGTTGTTGGAATGGATGTTGACGACCATGAAAAAGCACGTCACCGAAACCCGTCACCGAAAGAACCATTCTCTGCACTTGCTTTTAAGCTGATTCACGACCCTTACGTTGGTCAGCAGACTTTTATCAGAATTTATTCAGGTACTATCAGAAGCGGAATGCAGATGATGAACTCAACAAAAGGAAAACCTGAACGCATCGGCCGTATTCTGAAAATCCATGCCAAGGACCGCGAAGAGGTCAGTGAAGCAGGACCTGGGGATATTGTAGCCCTTATCGGACTGAAATACACCAAAACGGGTGACACTATTTGCGATATGGAGCATCAGCTTCATCTCGAAAATATTCACATTCCACCCAGTGTTATTGAGCTTAAAATAAACCCCGCCAGCCGCAAGGAACAAAGTAAACTTGGTGAAGCCCTCTCAAAACTGGTAAATGAAGATCCTTCATTCCACGCCCGTTTTGACGAAGAAACCGAAGAAACAGTTATAGCCGGAATGGGTGAACTTCACCTCGAAATTCTCGTTGACAGGCTTAAAACCGAGTTTGGGATTGATGTTATTGTTGGTGAACCATCGGTTGCTTACCGGGAAACCATTTCACAGGAAGTGGAAGTCGAATACAGGCATTCCAAACAATCGGGAGGTAAAGGCCAGTTTGCCCAGACTTATCTCAGGCTTGAGCCCAATGAAGGCAAAGGTTACGAATTTATCGACAAGATTAAAGGCGGATCTATCCCTAATGAATACATTCCTTCTGTTAACAAAGGAATCATCAAGACTATGGCCGATGGCATTTTAGCCGGATTCCCGGTTGTTGATGTGAAGGTTGTTTTGCTTGACGGACAGTTCCACGCGGTTGACTCGTCTGACTTCGCCTTCCAGATTTGTTCTTCCATCTGTTTCAAACAGGGATTTATGAAAGCAACGCCCATTTTGCTTGAGCCGGTTATGAAAATTGAGATCAATACTCCGGATGATTATATTGGAGATGTTGTCGGTAACCTGACCAAACGCAGGGGAAAAATCGAATCAATGCGCCGTCATCGTAAAGGATCGCAAAAACTGAATGGTTTTGTGCCGTTGATGGAAATGTTTGGCTATTCAACCGCACTTCGCAACCTCTCAAGTGGGCGGGCCAACTATTCAATGGAATTCTATCAGTATATGCCGGTTACCAAAGCAGTACAGGAAGAAGCACTGAAGAAGATCGCTGAAAAGAAAAGGCTGGATAATAAATAATTGCCCTTCCGGTCAACTTTAAAAAATCCCGCCCATAGTTTATATGGACGGGATTTTTTAATTTTTGAAACTGATGGAATTTACAACCTATGGACTCAATATCAACAATTTTTCCTGAGATGGTTTTGCCAATTAAAAGATGGCCGGATTAATATCAATAATTTCATTTCCTTTGCAAAAAAATCCATCTTCATGAATATCCTTTTGCTTGGTTCAGGAGGCCGCGAACATGCCATTGCCTGGAAACTGGCTCAAAGTGTTGAAATCCAAAAACTATACATTGCCCCTGGTAATGCCGGAACCGGTCTTACAGGAATAAATGTTCCGATTGATGTCAATGATTTTGAGGGCATAAAGCGCTTTGTACTTGAGAATGATGTTGAAATGGTGGTAGTTGGCCCTGAAGAGCCTCTGGTTAATGGCATTGCTGACTTTTTCCTGAATGATGGACTGCTGAGCAGTATCCCTGTTATAGGGCCTTCAAAATCGGGTGCAAGACTAGAGGGCAGCAAGGACTTCGCCAAATCCTTTATGCAACGCCATGGTATTCCGACCGCGGCATACCGCACCTTTTCAAGCACCGAATCTGCGGCAGCCAAAGAATTTCTGCGGTTGTTGAAACCTCCTTATGTGCTTAAAGCCGATGGATTGGCATCCGGCAAAGGGGTTGTTATTTGTACCGACATTCATAATGCAGACCACGAGTTGACCGAAATGCTTGATCATGCCAGGTTTGGCAAAGCATCTGAAAAAGTTGTGATCGAAGAATTTCTTTCCGGCATCGAACTTTCTGTTTTTGTGCTCACGGATGGCCAATCGTGGGTTTTGCTTCCGGAAGCCAAGGATTACAAACGGATTGGCGAAGGTGATACCGGTCTCAACACCGGCGGCATGGGTTCAATCTCTCCCGTACCTTTTGCAGATGCTGAATTTATGGAAAAAGTCAGAATCAGGATCATTGAACCAACCATCCAGGGCTTAAAGTCGGAGAATATTGATTACAAAGGATTTATATTTTTCGGCCTGATCAATGTAAACGGGAACCCCTATGTTATTGAATATAACGTAAGATTGGGTGACCCCGAAACAGAATCAGTGATCCCAAGGATAAAGACGGACCTCCTTTATCTGTTGAAGAAAGTTGCCGATCAGTCACTTGCAACCGCCAGGGTTGAGTTTGATGAGCGTTGCTCTGCCACGGTAATGTTGGTTTCAGGAGGCTATCCCGAAAGTTACCGGAAAGGATTTCAGGTGAATGGCCTCGATAGGGATTGCCCATCATTGTTATTCCATTCGGGCACAAGTACTGATGAACCCGATCATATTGTAAAAACATCCGGAGGGCGCGTTTTGGCAGTTACTTCACTGGCAGGTAGTATGTCAGAGGCTCTAAAAATTTCTTACAAAACAGCTTCCGGAATTGACTTTCAGGGAAAGACACTCCGCAAAGATCTCGGTTTCGACCTCATCTGACCTTAGCTTAAAAAAGTAATGTTTAAAAGACTTGCCAAATCCGGAATTCTCCTGCAAATAATAGTGTTCGCGATCCTTGCAACGATCCACTTTTTTACCCCGCAGGCACACATGAACCGGATAACCGATCCAGGCCATGCAGCTCCTCTGGGCGAATGGATATTTAAAATGATAGCCAACTACCCCGGTCTGGCCCGGCCTATGGTGGTTGTCCTCATTGCATTATTGGCTATCGCCCTCAACGCTTTGCTTGTGAGGCACGATATCAACCCCAGGCAGTCGCTGCTCCCGGCAATAATAACCCTGATATTAATGCTTTTTACGCCGGATGACTATCATCTTATCGTTACACTTGCCTGCCTGGTCCTGCTTCTTTTCAGTCTTCATAATGTTATGGACATGTATGGGCGCCAATACCCTTTCAGCAAAGTCCTGAATGCGACATTTGCCATATCGGTTGCATCGATGATTTCACCTCCTGTCATCATTTTTATATTTTTTGTCTGGTTTGGATTTTTCACCTTCAGGATAAACTCATGGCGGGAATGGATAATTTCTCTGATGGGGATCATCCTCCCCTATTTTTACCTTGCTTTATTTTTTTTGTGGAACGACAATCTGATTTATGCGGTCAGGCATTACACCAAAATGCTGGATAGCATCAACCTGACCATAACCCGACCCGGATCGCTAGAATTTGTAGCTCTTGGGTTACTTGCTTTCCTGATTGCAATTTCAGGGTCGAAGTTTTTATCTGACACCGGTGAGAAGTTGATCAGCATCCGGAAGAAAATGTGGATAATCAACCATTTCATGCTGGCAGGCATAGCGGCTCTGTTTCTTTCAGGCGATGCCATGATGTCAATGCTTCCATTGGTTTACATTCCGGCTGGCGCTATGATTGCCTATGCGGTATCAAACAGCCGCCGTATGTGGGTGCGCGATTTACTGCTTTTTCTTTACATAGCCGCAGCTATTGTTATCAGGATCAACTTATAGATCAGGTTAAAACTGTAGAAAAGCAGTCGGGAATTTTCGCAAAATCATTTCGGGTGAATTGTCTGTTTATAGAAAACAACCCGGAAAGTTTGAAATAAACTGATCAGACATAGCAGCAAACTGATTCAAATAGGCAAACTGACAGTATTTAATACGATTTATTAACCTATTTATGAATGCTAAAAACACGCTTTTCGGTCAGTTATATTGTTGAAGCCGGAGCTGATGAAGCCGGACGTGGGTGCCTGGCCGGGCCGGTTTTTGCTGCCGCTGTTGTGCTGCCCGAAAACTTTAGCTGCATTGAGCTGAACGATTCGAAGCAATTGTCTGAAAAACAAAGGGATCACCTTAGAATTTTAATCGAAAATGAGGCCCTGGATTGGAATGTAGCATCGGTTAGTGCAGGCGAAATTGACCAGATCAACATTCTGAATGCTTCATTTCTCGCCATGCACAAAGCAATTCAAGGTCTCAGGCTTCTTCCGGAATTGCTATTGATTGATGGTAACCGTTTTAAGCCTTTTCCCGGAATTGATCACCACTGTATTATCAAAGGAGACGGGATCTATATGTCGATTGCGGCCGCATCGGTACTGGCAAAAACCCACCGCGATGAGTTTATGAAGAAACTTCATGCTGAATTCTCCGAATACGGATGGGATCAGAACAAAGGATATCCGACCCTTCAACACCGGAGAGCCATCATGAAATACGGACAGTCAGTCTGGCACCGGCATTCATTCAAAGTAAGCGAACAATTCAGGCTGGGATTTGACTAATGTTAAAGATTATAAGGGTTTCAGGGTTGGTGGCTGAGTAGTTGCAGTACAAAATTTCTAATCGAATACAGATATCGCCACAACGTATCGAAGCCCAGGGTTTCAGGCCTGCCCGACTGACTTTTACAAAGCTGAATATGAATGTGAATTTTGTCGGTCAGACGGGGTTTCAGAGCTACAGGGTTATAGAGTTTCAGATTGCAGAGACGAGGTGCAACGCGACTCTCAGCATCAAACAATTTTCATCGCAACATATCGAAGCCCGTGGTTACAAAAATTTCAGGAATAGGATAAAGTCAGGAACAGTAGAATTAAGCAGCTATACGCCATCTGCTAATCTTCTAATCTGCTAATCTGCTAATCTGCTAATCTGCTAATCTGCCAATCTGCTAATCTGCTAATTTGCTAATCTGCTAATTTGCTAATCTGCTAATCTGCTAATCTGCTAATCTGCTAATCTGCTAATTTGCTAATCTGCTAATCTGCTAATTTGCTAATCTGCTAATCTGCTAATTTGCTAATCTGCTAATCTGCCAATCTGCTAATCTGCTAATCTGCCAATCTGCTAATCTGCTAATTTGCTAATCTGCTAATCTGCTAATCTGCTAATCTGCTAATCTGCTAATCTGCTAATCTGCTAATCTGCTAATCCATAAATGATTAACACCCTGACTACTCCGAAAACGAAACCAGGTCCCTAAAGCAAAGCTTTACAAAGAAATTCATATGAGGGGTAAAACCACTGCTCGGTTCAATGGCAATATGCTTGTAATAAAAGGTAAGTCCGGGTTCAATGGCAATTACCGGGCTGAATTCAATCCGCGCCCCCACGGTGCCGAAAATACCAAATCCGATGCCACCCTGCCTTATTTCGTAAGCCTGCTGAGTACCTCCGGGAATGTACGAATTGTTCCCATAAACATTTACCAGGCTGTAGGGTTTGTCCTCAATTCTCAGCGTATGTTCCTTTACAATAGAATTGTTCATATTGATGCCTCCACCCAATAATAAACGGGCAACTTTTTGATCACCAAATGCATGGGTAAATCCAAGGTCAAGCATATTGCGTTCTTCGATGCCATATATCGGGAACAGCCGGATATCAGGTTCAGTAAGGTAATCTTTCGGGTCAACCTCAAAAGAGACTACATCTTTGGCTTTCAGCTTTACATACGAAAACTGCATATAAATACCGGTGTGGCAATTGAGGTCATATTTTACAAACAAACCAAATGAAAACGCGGGAGTATACTTCATTTTGTTGGGATACTCCCTTACAAAGAGCGTATCATTGGCTCCCAATAATTGGTAGATTTCATCATACCTGTAGGAATTCTTTAAGATGTAATTGACATTGTTTTCATTCCCGGGTTTACCGGAATAGAAACCGGCTGTTGCCTGACCTGCAAAGTAAAAACCCGCGATACCACCATATTCCAGCCCACTTCGTTCAAGGCATCGCTCAGGGTTCCGGTAGTCATCGTCCTGAGCCTTGATTCCGGTATGCAGCATAAATAAGGCAAAAGCGAACAGAAGGCAGCTAACTCTATGATTGATCATAATAATAAATACAAATTAGGGTTCGATTTTAGTTCAAACCTACACATTTTTTCAAACAGTTTTGTAAAAATATATTTTTGGTCCCAGTTGATCCGGATATAGCCGAAGTCAACCTTCATAATTCCTGTGCATTAGCAAAAAATTATAAAAAATGCAGACCTGATTTTATGAACATCGTTTTGTTGATTAGTATTCGGCAGATGCATTCAGCAGAAAATTTTTGATCCTATATTTGAAAACCTGCTCAAACGACTATATGAAAAAATACCTCAAATATCTGATAATAATCGGGCTGTTGGGTATTTTGACTTTTGCAGCTTTCCCGCTTCGCAATTACTATCTTTTTCTGAAAGAGCCAGTTGCGCCTCTTACTGATGCCATACCCATCCAAACGGCCATTCTTATCAGGTCCTGGTCACTCAACCGGTTTATTGAGGTTTTACGCGCTTCAGAGCTATTCAATCTGCTCGAAAGGAATAAAACCAGACCTGATATGCTTGCTATGGCCGATAAAGTGGCCAAAATCACCAGGAACAATAGTTTCTTCAACGAGATTGCCACACAAAATGAAATAATTATTTGCCTGATCCCTGGCGAGGATTTGAACCCTGAATTGCTATTCCTTGCAGCCATTGGGAAAACAAGTCCTGCGAATGTATTGAAGCAGTTAGAAAGTGTCCTGAATGAGGATGTTAAAATTAAAAAAACAAATCATTCACCTGAAGATCTTTACAGCATCAAAACAAAAGATCTGGAGATCTGGTTTTATGTCAACAAGGGAATTCTGGCATTAGCCTTTGACCGTCAGACAATAGAACAATCGTGCAATGCAATGGTAAAAGAAAACAACCTGACGAAAGACCGGGCTTTTCTCAGACTCGCCGAAACGTCAGGCAAGCGGGTGGATGGTGTGATGATGATCAACAACAAAAAACTGATTGAGTCACTGCTTCAGATAAAAGAAAACAATCCCCTGGACTTCAATGGATCACCGTTTAATGGCTGGACTTCGCTTGATCTGCACCTAGAAAAGAACAGGATACTGATGGATGGATTTACAGTAGGCCTGAATGATACTACAATAATTACAGGCCAGGAACCAGGGGGAATCCAGAATCTTGAGCTGTTGCCTTCAGGGGCTGCCCTTGCAATTACACTTACAATCAGCAACCAGCAGGCCTATACTTCCTGTTTTACGAGTAAAGATACCCTGCACCTAACGGGTTACGATTCAGCAAACCAGACTGCTTCAATGGAGATATTCAGGCGAGAAGAGCATCTCCGTTCGTGGGTCGGCAAAACTGTAAGTTTTGCCGCTATGCCTGACTATTTTAAAGGTGATAAGTCAGCCGTCGTGGCGCTCATCGAACTGAAAAATGCCGACAGTGCAGCCCGTTTGCTTAAACCTTACCTGCAACCATATAAGGGCGAAATAAATATTTTTACTGCATCGAATCTCCCTGAGAGACTCTGGGGCAGCCTGTTTACATTAAGGGGGCAACAATACTGCCTCCTGACCAGTCAGGTGCTGATAATTTCCCCTTCGCCCCAATTACTGGAATCTTATTCACATGAAACTGCAGAAAACAGGTTGTTTGGAACCTCATCATCTTATAAGGCTGCATCCGCTTTGCTGCTGGAGAAAAGCAATGTTAGCATTATTGCAATTCCCTCAGTCTGTGGTCAATATTTCGCAAGACAAAACCGGGACAAATATAGCAGAATATCTACCAAGTGGACCGGGCTTGCTGCTTCGGCAGATTTACTGTGTCTGCAGTATAATACCGGTAAACCGATGATATTTACCCATGCTTTTGCCCTGATTAAATCCGGGCAAAACAGCCAGGTCATCGCTGAGCAGATTAACTTCAACTCATCTGACACCCCAGAAGCCGGTATACAAAAAGACAAATTGTCTGAAAAGCCTGCTGCATTAATAAAAGAGAAAGTTAAAAGAAATCCAGGGATTAACAGATTGTTACTGATTCCGGACCCAAAGTCAGGTAAAAACCTGATCCTTACATTCAATAAAAATATAATACAGGCTTACTCCCAAAACGGAAACATACTTTGGTCATTCAAATGCACTGAAGAGGCTTCGGGTGAAGTCTTCAGGGTTGGACTTAAACAGAAAAAAGGAGATTTTCTGCTGGTTGTTGCCGGAAAATATCTTCATTTCATTGACCTGAATGGCCGTGAATTAGCGGAATCACCAGTAAAATTGACAGCAGCAGCTGATGGAAATCTGGCTGTGTTTGATTATGACCGCACAAAGGATTACCGCCTGCTATTCCAGGGAAAAGATAATTACCTGTATAACATTTCTATTGACGGGAAAGAATTGCATGAATGGGAAAAACCAAAGCTAAATAGCAGTTTATCAGGCCCTCCGCAATTTTTCAGAACCGGAGCTAAAGACTACATCCTATTTGCAGATTCAAAAGGAAACATTCTTATTAACGACAGACGTGGCAGGCAAAGAATAAAAGTGGAGGAAGGGGTCAGAAAATCAAATGGCTCCGGAGTTTTTGAGAACAGGACGAACAGTAAAGGCCTATTTCTAATGGCATCGCAAAATGGAAGCCTTGCTTACATAGACATAAACGGCAAAAGCAGTGAAAGCCGTTTTGGAGATTTCGGGAATAACCCCTGGTTTGATTACCTCGATTTCAACGGTGATGGAGAAAAGGAATTTATTTTCTGCGGCAAAGGAAACATTGCTGTTTTCACGAAAATGAAAAAAATAATAGCCTCCGCTTCCATGGTAAATGCCGGTTTTTCCAAACCTCATATTTATACCTCTGCCCATGAAAGCTGGCTGGTGACAAGAGATACCAGAAGTGGCAAAATTGTGGCTTTCAATAATAAAAATCAATCATTTTCAGATAAAACGATCTTTAGTGATATTGACCCCGTGATTTTTTTTGATGAAGGTAAAAAGAAGCCGGTCTTGTTAACTGCACTTGACGGAGAATTGATTTTTACCTTGCTGGAAAAGTAAAACGCCGTCAGAAGACGGCGTTTTACTACCAAATTAACCAAATCGCATTAACCGACAATCATTATCAGTAGTGGTCGTTCATAGTGAATGACCATTCAGGATAAGCCAAAATCCTGTTGTGAACATCGATTGATACAGTTAATGGAATTTATACAGAAAAGTAACTCCCGGAAGAATGATTATTTTACAAAAATACAAGCTAATGAAAGAAAAACCGGCCTTTTCACGGCAGCTGATTTAAAGTACGTGATGCTCAAAAATTATTGGAAAAATTCATATTCCCAATTCAAAATTCTGTTCATCGCTTATTTTTTTGCATTAAAAGCACTGTTCCAGTTTGAGGTTCATGACCGTCAGCTATCTTATTCTTTTTATAAAGTGTTTTCAGTTTAATTCCGTAAAGTTGGGAAACATCGCGCATTGTTTCTCCTTTTTGAATAACATGGGAGGCGACTGAAGCCCTTTTCTTCTTGGGTTCAACATAAATAATCTGACCCGTTTGCAGAGATTCATTCTTGCCCAGTTCATTGTACTGAAAAACCTGGAAAGCATGAATTCCGAGGTCGTGGGCGATGATGTGCGGGTTATCTCCAGGCCTGGCATAAGTCAGCCTCACATTGTTATTCAGGTATATTTTCCGGTTTCCTTCTGCGACTTCAAGAAACTTAAACGAATTGTTCTTATTGATTTTATTTACCGCCCATTCTTCATCTTCATTGGCAGGCTTTGTTTGTTTTTCCTTCTTTGCTATTGGAACATGGTTATCTCTGTCGTATAAAAACAGTTCATTCTCTTCAATGATTTTTATCAGCATTTCAGCATAGCGCGGATTGGTCGCGTAACCGGCACTTTTCAGGCCATAAGCCCACCCTTTATAATCCAATATATCTAGCTGAAACAGTGCAGCATAGCGCGGTCTGGAAGTCAGAAAATAAGAATGGTCGCTGTAGGATTCCTCTGCTGATGCATACTTCCTGAAACACTCATTTTTCTCGTCATCGTCCATTGTATAGGTCATTCCGGTCCACTCTTTATGACATTTTATTCCGAAATGATTGTTCGCCTGCTTTGCGAGTTCCGAATTACCGCTTCCCGACTCAAGCAGTCCCTGGGCCAGTGTAATACTTGCCGGTATTTTGTATTCGTTCATTTTACGAACTGCAATCTCTTTGTAATTCTGAATATACTGACTATATGATTTTTTTTCAGAAGGCGATTGTGCAATTGTTGTAATTGATTGAAAAACAAGGCTAAACAGCAAAGCAAAAGAGAAGAAAGTTCTGGTCATGTCAAATTTCTTGTTAAATTTCTGGAGCAAAGATATAAATCACCAGACTAATGCAGGCCATACAATTGCATCCAATCTAACATTAACTTGCAGATAAGCCTTGAAATTGCGTAATTTAGTCGTCCGGTACAAATAAATATTTGCAAAAACTTCCAAAATGTCTGATACCAGAATTCTAATTGTTGAAGACCATGTTAAAATGGCTGACTCCATCAGTAAAGGCCTGGAAGAGAGTGGATTCAAGACTCAGGTTGCTTATGATGGCTTTATCGGCAAACGCCTCGCTGATGCCAATGATTACGACCTGATGATTCTTGATATAAATCTGCCTCAGATAAACGGGTATGAATTGTGTGCCGGAATCAGGCTTAAGAATCCGAATGTTCCGATTATCATGCTCACTGCCTTGGGAAGCACTGAAGATAAATTACTTGGTTTTGAGAAAGGCGCGGATGATTACATGGTGAAGCCATTCGAATTCAGGGAATTATTAGCCAGGGTAAAGGCGCTGCTAAAGCGGTCGCAGGCCGATCAGCAAAGCCATTCTATTCTTAAGGTCGCCGATCTGGTGATTGACCTCGACAGCAAGTCGGTTACCCGGGGCGAAAACCCCATTGAACTTACGGCAAAGGAATTTTTACTGCTCGAATACCTGGTCAGAAATAAAGGCAGGGTCATTTCAAAAGCGGATATTGCTGAAAAGATCTGGAATATAAACTTCGACACCGGCACCAATGTGATTGAGGTTTATGTCAATTTCCTCAGAAAAAAAATTGACCGCAATTACCCTGTTAAGCTTATACATACCCAGATAGGCATGGGTTATATCCTAAAAGAAGCCGAACCGAATGCAGATTAGAACGCGACTTGCCTTGCAGTTTGCTTTATTGGTAGGGGGAATTTTAATTGCCTTCTCGCTGATGATTTACATTTTATCGGCAAATTACCGGAAACAGGAGTTTACCCAACGACTCAAGGAACGGGCAATTAATACCGCGAAGTTGTTGATTGAAGTCAAGGAGATTGACGACAATCTGATGCGGATCATCGACAGCAGCAAATACAGCGCACTGCTTGGTGATGAAGTAATTGTTTTTGACTATTTCAAGAAAAGCCGTATTTACATGAATGTTGATTCTTCAAGTCTTCAAATCTCAGAAGAATTACTTTCCAAAATCAGAAATAACGGACAATTCACTTTTAAACAGGGCAAACGGGAGGCCATCGGGCTTCTCTATTCAAACGGCCTTAGAAGGTTTGTGGTGATTGCTTCAGCAGTTGATACCTATGGAGTCACAAAACTCAACAACCTTTTACTTGTGCTCTTCATCTGTCTGATAGGCTCAATGCTGCTGACCATACTTTCCGGATTGTTTTTTTCGAAGCAATCACTAAAGCCAATTTCAGAGGTAATCAGCCAGGTTTCCACCATATCAGGTTCCAACCTCGAACAAAGGGTTGATGAAGGTAACGGAAACGATGAAATTGCTCACCTGGCCATCACGTTCAATAAAATGCTCGACCGGATTGAAATGGCATTCAATGTTCAGAAAAGTTTCGTTTCAAATGCATCACATGAACTTCGCACTCCATTGGCCTCCATTACCAGTCAGATAGAAGTTACTCTGATGAAATCCCGGGATACGGAAGAGTATGAGGAAGTTCTGAAATCGCTGCTGGATGATGCCCGCAGCCTTACTTCTCTTGCCAATAACCTGCTTGAGATTGCCAGAACCGAACAGGATATGAAGTTACTTAAAGATTCCCCGGTCAGGTTCGATGAGTTATTCCTCCAGACCCAATCCGACATACTGTTATTGCACCCCGAATATAACATTGAGTCGGTCATCAACGACAATACGCAAGATGAAGAACAGGAACTTGCCATTATGGGAAATGAAAACCTGCTTAAACTCATTATAGTCAACCTGCTTGATAATGCCTGTAAGTTTTCAGTTGGTAAAACGGTGAACGCCACGCTGGATTACAATCCGGAGAATATTCATTTCAAAGTATCTGATCAGGGAATCGGCATATCAGGCGATGATCTGCCACATATTTTTGAGCCGTTTTACAGAGCCAGAAATGCGCAAACAATTAGCGGGCATGGTATCGGACTTTCGCTCATTTCTAAAATTGTGAAACTTCACAAGGGAAATATCTCTGTTTCCTCTATCGAAAACGAAGGTACAACCATTGAAGTATGGTTGCCTTATCTACCCAACCAGTCAATATGAATCAGATTCTGAAATATTTCCCGGAGATTTCTTCACTACAGAAAAGTCAGTTTGAAGCACTACAGGGCCTTTATGAACATTGGAATGCAGCTATCAATGTCATCTCACGCAAAGATATTGAGAATTTGTACGAAAGGCATGTACTTCATTCACTTGGCATTGGGCGCGTAATCACCTTTGCCCCTGGAAGCCAGATACTTGACGTGGGTACTGGAGGCGGTTTCCCGGGAATTCCGCTCGCTATTCTCTTTCCGGAAGCAGATTTTCACCTGGTCGATTCCACAGGAAAGAAAATAAAGGTAGTAAAAGCTGTGGCTGAAGCACTGGAATTAAAAAATGTGAGCACTGAGCAATGCCGGGCCGAAGAGTTGAATGGCAGATATGATTTTATCGTCAGCCGGGCAGTAGCATCCCTCCCCGAATTTACCAGTTGGATTAAGAAAAACATCAGCCGGAAACCGATCAATGCACTACACAACGGGATTCTGTATCTTAAAGGAGGAGACGTTTCGCAGGAAATAAAGGAATCAGCTGGAAAATATCAGATTTATAAGCTATCCAGGTATTTTGATGAATCCTATTTTGAGACAAAATCCGTGGTTCATTTATGGTTTTAAAAAGATTAAACCAATTTTTCCATATAATTGCCGTTATAGACAAACAGAAATGGAAAGCTTGTTTCAGAAGTTACCGGAAGATTTTCCTCCTTTCAGTTAATAAGTAAATCCGGCTTTTATATTGGCGGTCTTTGTTAAAATTGTAATTTAGCGTTTCAATTCAGTAAATTCACATTGCAGAAATAATCAAATCCTAAAATCAATGAGTAATCAGATTCTAAACCTTGAACCAAAGGCTGTTTGGAAAAATTTTTACAGCCTGACCGAGATTCCCAGACCTTCAAAAAAAGAAGAGCGTGTCATCGAATTCATGAAAAACTTTGGTTTATCGCTAGGCCTCAAAACCATTGTGGATGAAACCGGAAATGTAATGATCTTCAAGCCTGCCACTCCTGGCATGGAAAAACACAAGGGCGTTGTTTTACAGGCGCATCTTGATATGGTTCCCCAGAAAAACAGCGATAAAAAGCATGATTTTGAAAAAGACCCCATTGAACCTACCATTGATGGCGATTGGGTAAGAGCCAACGGCACAACACTTGGCGCCGACAATGGCATGGGAGTAGCTGCTATCATGGCTGTTCTGGAAGCCAAAGACCTGGTTCACGGACCAATTGAAGCCCTGTTTACCATCGACGAAGAAACCGGAATGACCGGTGCTTTCGAATTAAAACCGGGTGTTCTCAAGGGAGAAATACTGTTGAATCTTGACTCGGAAGACGAAGGCGAGCTCTACATTGGATGCGCCGGTGGGGTAAATGGAAACTTTGAATTTCCCTATAAAAAAGTAGGCACAGAGTCAGGAACAATTGCTTATCAAATCAGCATCAGCGGATTAAAAGGGGGACACTCAGGACTTGATATTCCCTTAGGCCGCGGAAACTCCTGCAAGATTCTGACCAGGTTACTCTGGCATGGTGTCAAGGAACACGGGTTACGTCTTGCTTCACTTGAAGCAGGAAATATGCGGAATGCCATCCCACGCGAAGGGCATGCGATTGTAACCATTCCTGAATCAGGAAAGGATAAATTCGAGAAATGCATCCATGACTCCGCAGAAAGTATTAAAGCGGAACTTTCGGTTACTGAACCAGGACTGCAGATTAAGGCTGAAAAAACTGCTATGCCAACAGGCCTTATTGATTCTGATACCCAGAACCGCATGCTCCGGGCTGTTTACGGATGCCCGAATGGCGTTATCCGTATGAGCGACGCCATGCCTGGTCTTGTAGAAACTTCTACCAACCTGTCAATCGTAAAATCCGGAAACGGAGTTGTAAGTGTAATTTGTTTGCTTCGTAGTTCCGTTAATTCTGCCAAGGAAGACCTTACTCAGATGATGGGCAGCATTTTCGAATTAGCCGGTGCGAAAGTGGTTTTTGATGGCGAGTATCCAGGCTGGAAACCAAATCCTGACTCTACCATCCTTAAAACCATGCAGGATGTTTACCATAAAAAATTCGGTAAAATTCCCGAGGTGAAAGCTATTCATGCCGGTCTCGAATGCGGCCTGCTCGGAGCTGTCTATCCTAACTGGGATATGATCTCTTTCGGTCCAACCATTCGCTACCCCCATTCACCTGACGAGAAAGTACACATTGAGTCGGTAGGTAAATTCTGGACATATCTGACAGAAACGCTGAAAAACATCCCGGTATAACCCCGTTTATACCAGTAAGGTCAGCTTTTCTATCCTGAAAAGCTGACCTTTTTTCATGCCTTCGGAATAAGATAAAAAAATTACGCCGATTATTTGTAGAATAAAATTAAGTTTCTATCTTTGCAGTCCCAAAAAATAAGACTATGAGCAAGAGAACATTTCAGCCATCACAAAGGAAAAGAAGGAATAAACATGGCTTCAGAGAAAGAATGTCATCAGCCAATGGCCGTAGGATTCTTGCCGCACGCAGGGCTAAGGGCAGGAAAAAATTGACTGTTTCAGACGAAGGAAAGCACAAAGCTTAACCATAGCAGCCGTCAGGCTGACCAAAAAAATAAAAGGAGGTAATTTATTTTGCCTCCTTTTGTTGTTTATCAACAAGCATTTTAGAGGCCCGATTAGACGGTTCAATTCCACAATTTTCATCAGACACATGGCCTGTTATAGTAAAAATCCGTAATTTCGCACTCCATAAAACAATTCCATAAATTCAGCCAATGGGCTTAATCCGGTTTCTTCTTATTGTATTCCTGATTTACCTGTTTTTCAGGGTATTCAGCAGGTTTATACTTCCGATGCTGGTTAAACTGACCTTACGAAAAGTAAAGACCAGATTTTATGAGCAAAATCCTCATTTGCGTCCCGAGCCTTCCCAAAAAGAGAAAGAAGGTAAGGTTACCATCAAGAGAGTTTCAAAGGATAAAGACAACCATGATTCTTCAGACATGGGAGAGTACGTTGATTACGAAGAAGTTAAATAATCCAACCCCCAATCCATGAAAAATATCAGTTTCAGGCAGTTTATCCCGCATATTACCGCAATTGCAGTTTTTCTGATTATCACTATGGGATATTTCAATCCCCTGCTCGAAGGAAAAAAACTTAAACAGGGCGATATCACCAACTGGAAAGGAATGTCGAAAGAGATTACCGACTACAGGGCTGAAACAGGGAAAGAAGCATTGTGGACCAATTCGATGTTTGGCGGAATGCCGGCTTACCAGATTTCAGTGCAGTATAAAGCGAACCTGATCAGGTTTTTTGATAAGCTTTTTATGCTGGGACTTCCGCATCCGGCAGGACTGGTTTTCCTTTATTTTATCGGATTCTTCATTCTGTTGATGGTGTTGAAAGTAGATCCCTGGCTAGCCATAGCAGGGTCTATCGCTTTTGGTTTCTCTTCCTTCTTTTTTATTATTCTGGAAGCAGGCCATAACAGTCAGGCCCATGCCATAGGCTATATGGCACCGGTGATAGCCGGCATAATCCTGACCTTCAGGGGACGGTTACTGGCCGGCAGTCTGCTTACCGCGCTGTTTCTATCACTTGAACTAAGAGCCAATCATCTTCAAATTACTTATTATCTGATGATGATGATAATCCTGTTTGGGATTGTTCAACTATTCGAGTCAATTAAAACCCGGACTCTCCCTTATTTCCTGAAAGCAACCGGTGCACTGTTAATTGCCGCTATGTTTTCGGTGGCAACCAATATTACCAATATCTGGGCAACCTGGGAATACGGAAAAGACACCATCAGGGGGAAGACCGAACTGACGTCTGACAAAGAAAACCGCACGACCGGCCTTGATAAGGATTATGCGACACAATGGAGTTATGGCACAGGAGAGAGCTTTTCACTGATGATTCCGAATATCAAAGGCGGGGCATCCGGTTACCTGGGCAACAACGAAAAAGCCATGGAGAAAGCTGATCCTGCAACAACACAAACAGTGGCCGGGCAAAATTCATACTGGGGAGATCAGCCCTTTACGTCAGGGCCCGTTTATGCAGGAGCCATTATTATGTTCCTTTTCATTTTCGGACTGTTTATCTATCAGAACAATCTCAAATGGTGGCTTCTGGCGGCGACCATATTATCAGTTTTACTCGCCTGGGGCAAAAATTTTATGCCACTGACCGATTTCTTCCTGCATTACGTTCCCGGATACAACAAATTCAGGGCTGTTTCTATGATTCTTGTGATTGCTGATCTGGCCATCCCTTTATTGGGTATGTTAACCCTGAATGAAATTTTCAAAAAACCGGGAATAGTCAGGGAAAAAAGCAAATATTTTTACATTTCTCTAGCACTGACAGCAGGTATTTCACTGATATTTTATCTGTTACCACAAACCTTTTTCAGCTTCTTCGGTCAATCTGAAACACAGGCCATTGCACAACAGAAAGCCACACTCGAGTCCGGACAAATTGGACAATTTGACAACATCGTGTACAACATTGAAAAGGTGAGAATTGCAATCTTCAGAACAGATGCCCTGAGAAGCCTCATCTTTATCCTATTGAGTGCAGCCCTGATCTGGCTGTTTCAGAGCAAGAAGATTTCAAAGGCAATTCTCATCTCCGGTTTTGCTTTGCTGATCGCCATTGATATGATTCCCGTAGCGAAACGATATCTGAACAACGACAATTTTGCCTCGAAAACCCAGGTTAACAATCCATTTATAGCCACCGAAGCAGACAAACTGATTATGAAGGATACCGATCCCAACTTCAGGGTATTCAACATGACCGTCAGTGCATTTCAGGACGCCAGCACTTCTTACTTTCACAAAAGTATAGGTGGCTACCATGGCGCTAAATTTCGCCGGTACCAGGAACTAATCGATCATCACATTGCAAAAAACAATGAAGCTGTGTTGAACATGCTGAATACCAAGTATTTTATTTTCCCTGATAAAAACAAGCAGCCAACCCTGCAGATTAACATGGGAGCCCTTGGCAACGCCTGGTTTGTTAAAGAGGTTAAACTCGTTGACAATGCCGATCAGGAAATAGATGCACTTACCGGATTCGATCCTTTAAAGACTGCTGTGGTTGATAAACGATTCAGCAATGAACTTCAGGGGCTGAATATTGTTCCTGATTCAACCGCTACCATTGAACTCACGGAATACAAACCCAACCAGTTAAAATATATGTACACGGCTAAAACCGGTCAGATAGCTGTTTTCTCAGAAATATATTATGACAAAGGCTGGAATGCATTTATTGATGGAAAACCAGCCCCGTATTTCAGGGCAAATTACGTATTAAGAGCTATGGTCGTTCCGGCCGGAAAGCACGAGATAGAATTCAGATTTGAGCCCAGGGTTTATTTTACCGGCGAAAAAATATCATTTGCCAGTTCATTGATCCTTATCCTGTTATTGTTTGGCTATGCCGGGAATGAGATCTTTAAATCAGTCAGAAAAAAAACTGACAAGGCATCTGTCTAAATAGCCCTTCCAATGAAAAGAAGGGTTCTGATCATCAGTTACTACTGGCCGCCAAGTGGTGGTGCAGGTGTTCAGCGCTGGCTTAAATTCGTTAAATATCTTCGTGCCTTTAATTGGGAGCCGGTTATTTATACGCCTGAGAATCCCGAATTTCCCGCAATTGATGAAAGCCTTTTCCACGACATTCCGGAAGGTATAGAAATTGTCAGAACTCCTATCTGGGAACCATACAGTTTTTATAAAAAGCTGATCGGTGCAGGCAAAAATGAACGGATCAACGCCGGTTTTTTATCCGAAAAGAAACGACCGGGTCTTGCTGAAAAATTTTCAATCTGGTTACGGGGTAATTTTTTCATCCCGGATGCACGGAAATTCTGGATAAAGCCATCGGTCAGATTTCTGGTCAAATACCTTGCAGAACATCCGGTTGATGCCATTGTCTCCACCGGTCCTCCCCATTCGATGCACATGATTGCTCTGGGCGTGAAAATGGAAACCGGTATTCCATGGCTTGCTGATTTTCGGGACCCCTGGACCAACATCGACTTCTATCACGAACTTATGCTTACCGCATGGGCCGATAAAAAACACCATCACCAGGAATTAAACGTATTGAAACAGGCCGATGAAGTTGTGGTAATCAGCCGTTCTATGAAAAGCGATTTCCTTAAAATTTATGACCGGAATTACACGGTGATTACCAATGGTTTTGATGCAGCGGATATGGCTGATTTTGAAGTAACACCCGACCATAAATTTTCTATTGCCCATATTGGCACAATGGTAAAAACGAGAAACCCGGAAGCATTATGGCAGGCACTTAGCAATGAAGTTGCAATAAATCAGGAATTGGCCGAGAATCTTGAGATCAAACTGGTCGGAAGTGTTGACTACTCGGTTTCTGATAGCATTGAAAAAGCAGGGCTTACAAAGTATGTAAATAAGATCAGCTACCTTCCTCACAATGAGGTTATTAAAATTCAGCAGCAATCTCAGGTTTTGTTGTTGCTCATCAATGACACGCCGAATGCGAAAGTAATATTACCCGGCAAATTCTTTGAATATATGGCTTCGCGAAGGCCAATCCTTTGCATTGGCCCCGCCGATGGAGATGCGGCTCAGGTGATTGCTGAAACAAATTCCGGCTATGTTGTTGATAAAGATGATGTTGCTAACATGCAACAGACTATAAAACAATTGTTTACGCGATATAAAACCGGAAACACGAAAATGGAGAGCAAGGCAATTGAAAGGTTTTCACGTCAGCAACTTACTGCTGATCTGGCCGACCGGTTAAATAACATTTGCAAATAATTCAGAATCCGTTGGTTGGCTTAGGCGGCAACTCATTATTTACAATATTGCCAACAAATTTTTTAATATTATATCCTCCCTGAAAAATTTTATTGAGTTCGCTGAGCATATAATACTCAGATTCGGGCACCTGCATTTTAACCAATTGCTGGCTGATGACACCGGCAGCGATACGACCTTCAAGCACAACTTTTCCGGAAATATCATCCGTAAAGAACCCCTTCCCGATCAGAAGACCAAGCGTGCGGTTACGGCTAAGGTCATTTAAGGCAGTTAGTCCAAAATCGCCGATACCGCAGTATCTGAACATGGTTTCCTGCTTACCGCCATATTTAAGCAAAACGTGGCGCATTTCATTAAAAGCCCGGGTAAAGATCATAAACCTCAGGTTGGGTGAATCAAAATGCGCATCAACAATTCCAATAATGATCGCGTAGATATTTTTGAGGATACTGAGAATTTCGACTCCGGTTACATCTTTCGTATAGTCAGTATGAATAGTTGTACCAGCGAAAACTGAGTTCAACAGTTCAAAAATTGATTGATCTTCGGCACCCACGGTCATGGCAGTAGGCATGTAGTTGATCAGCTCACGCGCGAATGTCGGGCCTTTAAGGGTGCATACCGGGTTGGGAACAACCTTTTTCAGCGCATCTATTATGGTTTCGAAATCGTTTCCAAAGCCCTTGGCCAGATTTACCAAAACCGCATCAGGCCTGATAAATTCCTTCAGCGTTCTCACATAGGACACAACCACTACTGATGGAACAGTCAGAAAAATGATGTCGGCTTTCTGAAGAACTGCATTATCGGCACTGGCCCTAAGTCTGTGATTTAGTTTTATCTGCGGAAAGTAGGCTGTATTGATATGCCTGGTATTGATGTCCTCCACTACATCGGCTTCAACTGAAAGAAGCGTAACATTCAGATTTTCCTTCTCAGCCAGCACATGCCCAAGAGCGGTTCCAATGGTTCCGGCCCCGGCAATGCAGATATTTATTGGATCGGGCATAGTAATCTATTTAGCAAAAAAGTGCAAAGATAAGCATTCGGACGGTGCATTGAAAACATTACCTTCGGTTTGAGCACATCAGCGCCGCAAATGTTGCTATCTTTGCGGACAATAATGGCTCTGCCCTGCTGAACATGACGCATTTAGATCAAACCGGAATTATTATCCAGGCCAGAACCGGCTCAAGCCGGCTGCCCGGTAAAATGACACTTCCGTTTTACGAGAATCTAAACCTGATTACCCTGATGATCAATAAATTCAAACAAAAAGCAGGGAATGTACCATTTATTTTTGCCACTACAGTTTCGCCCGGAGATGACATTATCTTCGAAATTTGCAGAGAATCGGGTGTCCATTGTTTCAGGGGTTCAGAGAATGATGTTTTAGGAAGGTTTATAGAAGCTGCAGAACAATTTGGTTTTGAGACCATTATCAGGGTATGTGCCGACAATCCGTTTTTTGATGTTGCCCCTACCCTGCTGCTGGCAGAATCGCTGAAAGAAAATAATGCTGATTATGCAGGATTTGAAATGGATGGAAACCTGCCTTCCATAAAAACCCATATTGGACTATGGGGAGAAGCAGTTACACTTAAAGCTCTGATAAAGGCGGCTTCGCTCACTACCAATTCCCTTTACAGAGAGCATGTAACCAATTACATCTACAGTCATCCGCAAAACTTCAGGGTTAGCCTGACAACAGCGCCTTCGGGACTTGCAGCCCGCACCGACCTGAGATTTACACTCGACACACGTGAAGATTACGAACTTCACCGCAAAATTTATCAGCAGTTGATTGCCAGGGGGAAGTCAGAAGATATTGCAGTATTGGTAAAACTTGTCGATCTGAACATTGAATATAAGCAGGTAATGAAAAATCAGATTACCCTGAACAACAAGTAAGTATAGCTTTTAATCATATGAAGAACAGCACTTACATAATTGGTGAAATTGGTCAGAACCACAACGGTTCGGTTGAAATTGCCATTCAGCTTATTGATGCAGTGGCCCAGCCGGTAGTTGATAATCTTTTCGGAGAGAAACTGAGACCGATGGATGCGATCAAGCTGACACGGCGCGACCTGAAAGAGGAGCTATCAGCATCGGCCATGATGAAGCCTTACGATAATACAAACTCATTTGGCAAAACCTATGGTGAGCACCGGGCCTTTCTGGAACTGAATGATGAACAGCATTTTGAGATATACCGTTATGCTAAAAGCAAAGGGCTTGATTTCGTTGAAACACTCTGCGCCCGTGGTTGCCTGAGTATGCTTCGTCATTTTCAGCCAGACCGGCTGAAGGTAGCTTCGCGCGACCTGACCAACCTCCCATTGCTGGAGGCCATGGCAGAAACCAAAATCCCCATGATTATGTCAACCGGAATGGGTGGCCAGGCGGAGTTGGATGCCGCATTGGAAGTTATTACAAAGCATCATTCACAAATATCCATCCTGCATTGCCTTTCGCAATACCCATCGGAATACCGCAACTTAAACCTACACACTATTACCTACCTTAAAGAACATTATCCAAATTATACCATTGGTTATTCCGATCATTCGATTGGTATTGTAATACCGGCTTTAGCGGTCGGTCTTGGGGCTGAAATTATCGAAAAGCATATCACCCTCGACCGGAATATGAAAGGAACTGATCACCGCGGATCGCTCGGGGTTGAAGGAATTTACCGCATGGTGCGTGATATCCGCAACGTTGAAATGGCAATGGGTGAAAAAGCAATGTTCATCAGCGAAGCGGTGAATGAAACCCGTGTGAAACTCGAACGTTCACTGGCAACCATAAAGCCGGTTAAAGCCGGGGAAGAAATAAAGGAGGAAAATCTTCACATGTTGAGTCCGGGTGATGGGCTTAAATGGAATCAACGGAGCGAAATTGTCGGCAAAAATGCCATTTCAGATATTCCGGCTGATGAAGTTATTTACCCAAAAATGCTGAATGTATGAACATTAAACTGGTGATTACTGATATTGACGGAGTCTGGACCGATGGTGGCATGTATATTGACAACACCGGCAATGAGTTTAAAAAATTTAACACCAGCGATAGCGCCGGTGTTTTAATGCTCAGAGGTCTTAACATTCCGCTGGCCATTATTACCGGTGAAGACACCGAAATTGTCAGGCGAAGATCTGAAAAGCTAAAGGTCAACTATTTGTTTATGGGTGTCCGAAACAAGTTGCTTGTGGCAACAACACTTTGCAAAGATCTTGGAATAAGCCTCAATGAAACTGCATTTATCGGAGATGATATAAACGACATTTTGCTACTGAGAGCTGCCGGACTAAGTGCAACACCAGCCAACGCTGTTGATTACGTGAGAAAAGAAGCCGGTTGGCGGCTTGAGAAAAAAGGCGGGGAAGGCGTTTTCAGGGAATTTGTTGAGAAAATTGTAAATGAAATGGGAATGTTCGACCAGGTAATGAACGCTTATTTTGCCCGCATCAGTGGCTACGACGGATAATCTCCAGAATCCGTTCTGAAGCCAGCCCATCAATACGGTAGGCATTTCTGCTTACAAAATCATTGGCGGCCGCTTCATCAGTCTTCAGCTTTCCAGCAAGAATACCACTGATTATTTCACTTAATTCTTCTGAATTGGTTGCTTTAAAAGCCACCTTTTGCCTGATATACCCCTGTATGTCCTGTTCAAGATGATCAAGAATAATCAAGGATTTGCCAAAATACACAGCCTCAGCCCCAACTGTTGAAAAACAGGTAATCAATAAGTTGCAGGTTGCTATCAGAAGATAAAGATCATCAGTACCTGTTATTGAATAATTATCACAACCCACTTGTCTTGCAATCCGCTCATAATAGCCGGGGTCAGAAGCCTCTGATGGATGTAGTTTAATAACCAGATGAACGTTTTCAAGGTTTTTAATTGCCTGAAATACGTCAAATGCCGCACGCTCGCGCAGGAGAGGATCCTGTTGAAGCTGAGATGCAAAAACTACAATTGTTTTAGCCGGCAGATTTAAACGGCTTTTCAGGTTTTGCTGCTCCCTGAGTAAAACAGGAATTATATCGGTTCTGGCCTGTCCGGCAATTTCCAAACCATCAGCAGGATAACCAGCCTGATTATTCAAAAAGTCCTTCCAGTAACTCCCCCAGACAATGGTGGTATTGCACAGCAGGCCGCGCTTAACATCTGCCGCGGTAAACATATAAGCCGGATGCAGGTCATGTATGTTACCATGCTGAATACCAATGGTTCTGATGTTAAATGTTTTAGCGGCATCGAGCAGACAGCGGACTGCTGGACTGTTCTCATCAATTGAAGAGATACTAAGAAATTGGTTGTGTTTGAAAAACCGCTGATAGGCCAGATTCTTGAACAAATACAATCTTGTGGCAGGATGAAACTGCTGCAGACGCTTGAGTATCCAGGCAGTCCGCCCGGTGTTATATATTGACCGGAGACCCGACAATGCATCCTTACAGGCCCTTTCGGCTTTTGTATATTCCTTCCAGACCAATGGTGAAAACATGGCTCTAAGCAGAATGTATTCGCCAGGAATCCGGGTTAATGGCTTTCGGGTGTTTGCGAACATCCATTTTTTAAAATGGAAGGGTTTTCCCGCCTCAAATTTAGGCGTCTCAATCTCATCAATTATCGCGAAATCCTGTCCGGCTCTGGCAAATACATAAGCCAGATTATAGTTTTCCGGCTTCACTTCCAGCGATTCTGGGTCAAGGCAGGGCTGTCTGACCGAACGGTCAATAATTAAATGCTTCACATTGTCAGCCTTGAAAGGTGTCAACAGGCCTTGTAAAAACCTTATTTTCAAATAAATCAGATATTTCAACTTCGAAACAAATTCTTTCGATTTTCGGATTCCTGAAACTGGATAACGGCATTCAACATTTCCGGGCAAACGTGTTAAATCCTCCAGATCAGGCCCATCGGTAAACCAGATTACCTTTTCAAAACGCCGGGAAAAGTCAAGAACCAGTTCTGCCTCATAGGATAGATTGCGCAGTATAAAATAAATTCTGAATTTATGATAATGCCAGAGGCTCATCCCATTTATGGTAAGTATCTCAGAGATTGAAATATTCCTAAAGCTTATTTCGCCAAATGCGAGCAAAGCAGCCATTTCGCTATAATTAATTTTTCGCTTTGTTTCAGCATCCTGCACTACAACGGTAACCGGAAAAGGAAGAGATATATTGCTGGTGGTGAATGCCGTAACATGATCATCCTGTCCGATCAGGCCACTTATTTCGAGTAGCTCACTCTCAGAAACATTTCGATTAATTACAATGGCCGTCTTCATATTCTTTTCATAAGATTGGCTATTTCGCGCCGGTAAAGCAGGACAAGAGAAGACAACAGCACCACAACCGAAGCTGATGCAGTAATGAACTGATTAAGTCCAAAGTACCCCTTTATTAACTCAAGCAGGATAACCGCTACAACACAGATAAGCGGGCTATAGAACAACTTCCATAGGTTCCACCTGATCGGGGCTATGCGCTGCGCATAGAAATAAGCACCAACTACCTGAAGTATATCCGAAACCATGATTGAGATTACTGCACCATATATCAGCAAATGCGGAATTAAAAGAAAATTAAGCAATACGTTGAGCGATAACGTAACGATGTTCAGATAAAGAAAAAACTGCGTTTTCTTCTCATAATAAACTACAAATGAGAATATTACATATTGAGTCCGGGGCAAATACCGGATAAATATCAGGGCAATAAAGGCCGAAGCAAACCTTACATCTGTTTCGTAAAACAATGTCAGGTAAAGCATTACAGGTAGAATTGCCAATGCTATAATTGCCTGAGATTGAGCCATTAGCATATTGGACATCGACTTAATCTCGGCTTCCCGGTTTTTGATCCCCTCTTTCATATACCTGAAAATTTCAGGCTGAGTGGCTCCCTGCACACCCTGCATTATAATCTGCATGCCCATGGCAAAATTGACGGCTGTAAAATAAATTCCCAGATCGGTTGGAAACTGCTCCAGAAAGTACTTATCGGCAAATGTCAGCCCCCATGCAAGCACTCCATATTGAAACAGTGGCCAGGCAAAGCGGTTCATGGAAGCAGTGAGGCCACGGTCAACCCTGAATCCGCACTGACGGTATGAATAAATTAAAACTCCGACTGAAACAATACTGCTACCGATCGCACTTCCATATACATATCCCAGAAAAGACATCTCGAAATAGAATAGTCCGATCAGCTGGAACCCGGTCCTGACCAGGGCTGTTGCCAGATTTACAATAATGAAAGCCCTGACTCTCTTCTCATTCCTGTAAAGCGTTGCCGCCGAAATATTTATCGACCTGTTGATGCCGGTAACGATGGCCGCAAAACCGTAGGTACTGAAATTCCGAAGTCCTTCCTGGGTAAAAAGACTGCCAATATAATTCCGGAAAACAAACGCCACAAAAAGCAAGAATAATCCACGTAGCAGAATAGAACTGTAAACTGAAGACACCAGGCTGTTGTAACCTTTCTTATCGTCGTTTACATCATAAAAAAAGCGGGAAATGGCGTTACCCATTGCAAAAAGCGAGATGGTAAAAGCCAGAGAGGTAACCATCTCAGCCATTCCCATCTGTGCAAAATCAATGGCATTCAGACGGTCGTTTCCTTCAATTATAGGCTGTATCAAAACCTGAATAACCGGAGGAACAGCGGCAACAGCCGTATATATCAGCGAAAGTTTTAAATGCTCTTTTACGTTTACGCTCCTCATCAGATCGTTATGAACAGCAAAAATAGTCTTTCGTTATCCGATTTGAAACCAAAATGATCAATTTATCGGATTAGAGCGTAATAATGTAACTGCTGCAAACGTGCGATCCGTAAAATCCGTCCCAAATAATTCGCACCTATTATACTCGAGAACAACAAAATATACCCCTTCAGGGCAGTTCGAATTCATATACTTCCCATCCCAACCATGCTCAGGATCGAAAGAGGTAAACAAGATCGTACCCCATCGGTTGGCAATGGTCATTTTATACTGGCTGCTTCCAATTATCAATGGCTTGAATAGATCGTTATATCCATCGCTGTTTGGGGTAAAGGCATTGGGAACAAGCATGCTGAATTCGCAGCAGGGATATATCAGAATATCATCATGGGCGGTGCAATTATCAGCAGTGGTCGCCTCAAGCAAATAGGCACCCGGAACAGTAACCAGAAAAGTACTTTCAGTGCTACCATCCTGCCAACTATATGATTCAAAACCAGGGACCTCAAGTAAAATTCCATCATCACCACACAGCATTGAATCCGGTCCAAAGTCAAGATCCGGAACAGGATAGACTTTAACCGCCGAGGTATCCATCGAAAAACAACCATTTGAATTTGTTTTTGTCACCCAGTAATCTCCTGGCGAATCAACTGTTATCTGAGCGGTTATGCTCAGATTGCTCCACTGGTATTGATATACTCCCGAGCCTGCATCGATGGAAACATCTCCTCCGGGACAAAAACCCAGGGTATCAGGTAAAACGAGAATTGGGTTTTCCCAGACAGTAACAGAAATATTCCTGGAAAACTGAATACCCGCGGCTGACATGGTGAATGTAACCTCATAAACTCCCGGAGCACTGAAGACATGTTCCGGCGCCGCAATTGAGGAAGTATTATCGGGACTTGACGGGTCATCGAAGTTCCACAACATCCAGTCGAGATTTGCCTGAAGATCGGCAGATAACCAGGCATTAAACTGTGATGGGGTATTTTCGCAACTGTTGATTGCTTCAATCGAAAGTGAAACATCGAAATAAGATTGAATAAAGGTGGGCAACCCGGCTGTTGAGCTTCCCGATTGCAGATAAATGGCTTCATCCACGTAATTGCAGCCGGTTCCCGCCACTTCCGGATTATTGATCACCCCCAGATATTTGGTGGAACTTGTTGGTCGTATATATCTTGCTACATAGATTTTTCCGTCAGGCCCGAGTTGAAGAGCTCCTGGTAACGCATTGGTTAAGGTTGCAATCAATGTATTGGTCTGATTCGCCAGGTGGATCTGATAAATCTGCTTTAAATCATAAGAAACAGAAGCATACAACAACTTGCTGTCTTTTGAGAATTCAACACCATAGGTTGCATCCGGGTAGTCAAAACCAAAACTATGCGTCACTCGTCCGGTCGAATTATTAAATGTACTCACATCAATCCTTCGGTCATGGTAAGAAGCCATAGCCAGTTTACTTCCATCTGGCGATATCTTCATATAGCCTTGTTCCCCGTTGGTTCCCATTGAAGGACCTGTGTTACTAATAACAGATGAACCACTAACTCCATCTTTGGTAACCAGGTAGCTTTTGAAAGTACTGTTTCCTCTTTCATGGATAACCACCCAGATATCCTGCATATTGCTATGGTTTACTGCGGTAATTTTTTCAGCCGAGCTGGTTTGCAGAAAAGTATTTTTGGTCACAACAGCACCCAAACCTCCGTCCAAACTCATATCAACCACAGAATAGTACAAATCCCCGGCATTGTAAACATAGTCCACAGTGAAGACGAGATACCTGGTTCCGGACAATGGCATGGGTACGATTACACCCGACTGTGTTGAAGATGGATGCCCGGCCAAACCTGAGCCATTTGACATGATTGAGTGATTTTTATTATAAACCGTAACACCGTCGGTATAAAAAAGCAGATTACCGGCATTGTTGGATATGGATGATACTCCTTCAAAAGTATTTAAGGCGCCATCTTCCAGAACCTGAGGGCTGCCTGAATTAAAATTGAGACCACTGTTTTGCCCGAAATACCAGATATTAGCCTGTTTTTGACCGAATGAACAGGCTATTGTAAAAAAGAATATTACTGTATAGAGATTTCTTTTTATCATGAGAATTGCATTCATGCAATTGAGCAAATGTAAATTAATAACCGTTGCAATATTATTCGGATCAGTTGATTTCTTTCCCTTTTCCTGCAGCAGAAATGCTGGCATTCAGCTCAAATCCAAGTAAAACTATAATGGCATTAAAATAAATCCAAATCATAAAAACGATCAATGTTCCGATTGAGCCGTAAAGTGTATTGTATTTTGAGAAATTGTTTACATAATAATTAAATCCGACCGAAGCTGCAATAAAAAGCAGGGTTGTCATAGTTGAGCCTGCTGAAATAAACCTGAATCGCTGCTTTCCGCTTGGTGCCATATAAAAGAGAAAAGAAAATGCGAAAAATAAAAGGCCAAGCGTAATAAGCCATTTACCAGCACTGATCATTAAAATTGTGAGCCCATTGGTAAGTAAGTTGTGAGCCTGCAACCAGTTAAGCACAACAGGACCGAATGTGATCAACGCGATGGCCAGAATAACCAGAAATGATAAAATTAGCACAAGCGCGATGGAAACCATCCGCTGCCTGAATGCTGAACGCGAATCAATGGCGTGGTAAGTGTGATTAAAGGCTTCAATCAGACTGTTGATGCTGTTGGTGGCAAAGTACATAGCCAGCACAAACCCGATTGAAAGCAGGTTGCCACGCGGTCGTTTAACGATATCGAAAAGTGTCCCTTCCACGGCAGCGTATACCTGCTGGGGAATTATATCTTCCAGTAAGCTAAGCAGACTATCCTGAAAATGCGCAATAGGGATGTATGGAATCAGGGTAAAGAAGAAAATGATTGCCGGAAAGATTGCAAGGAAAGTATTAAATGATAAAGCTGCAGCCCGGTTGGTGATGGCCCCTTTCTGAATACCTTTCACAAAAAACTCCGCAACATTAAACAGGGGTGCTCCATCGAAACCAGGAAGAACCAAACGCTTTGACCAAATCAGGACTTTCCTGATAAACCGGCTCGATAAAAAAACCTGCAGAATTCCATTGCCAAAGGCCTGACTTTTTTCCTTTAGTTTCTTTATCTTAACCATAATTAAATTGCTTTCAGGCTGAGATCAAGGCTTTTAATTTGATGCGTAAGTGCTCCGACTGAGATAAAATCAACTCCTGATTCAGCATACGAGCGGATGGTCTCAAGAGTTATACCACCAGAGGCTTCGGTTTCAAATTTCCCGTCAATAATCCCGATCGCTTTTTTCAGGTTGGCGGGTGTAAAATTGTCGAGCATTATCCGGTTAACGCCACCAGTTTCTATTACCTGGTTCAGTTCATCAAAATTTCTGACTTCGATTTCAATCTTAAGACTCCGTTCGGTTTGCGCAAGGTATTGATTGGCAGCCTTTATGGCTTTTGAGATACCACCTGCAAAATCAACATGATTATCCTTTATCAGGATCATATCGAAAAGCCCGAAACGATGATTGAATCCACCGCCGTGCAAAACAGCCATCTTTTCAAGTTCGCGCAGCAATGGCGTGGTTTTACGGGTATCGAGCACCCTGGTATTGAGTCCTTCAAGTTCTTTAACATACCTGGCAGTGCTGGTGGCAATACCACTCATACGCTGCATAAAGTTCAGCACAAGCCGCTCAGCCATCAGTATGGAAACCGATGGACCATCAACGGTAAATGCAATATCTCCGGGTTGAATTTTGTCACCATCACTAAGAAGAGAATGCATTACGATGCGATGATTAACCCGGCTGAAAACCTTTTGGGCGATAGCCATCCCCGACAGAATCCCTTCCTGTTTAACCAGGAGTTTTGCCTTTCCCATGGCTGATTCGGGTATGGTGGACAAAGAAGTATGGTCACCGTCACCAATATCTTCGGCGAGGGCTTTGTCTATTATCTCATCAATAGTCATTAAATCAAAATATTAGCTTATTCAATCTTCATCCGACTCAAACTTGAGCTGATGAATCAGGGGCTGTCCGGATATTACCTTCAATAGAAGATAGGTCCTGAAGTTGTTCGTCCCGCTTTTATAGGAACCAATTGCATATTGGGAACCATCATTTGACTTTCCCTGATGGTTAAGTGTGAAAGATGAAGGAGGGTACTTCACAAAAAAGCTTTTAACAATCATTTCTGCCTGAGCCCTGCTATAGGTACCTTCATTGCCGGGCGTTGTAAGGTCGATGGTATTGTTGAAGTGAACGCTCAGATCTTTAGCGCTGGCCGCTTTGATGGCAGCAGAAATCTTTGGATTCAGGTCATTCTGGGCTTCTGCCGAAAAAACGCAAAAACCCGATAAAACGACCATAAATGTAAACATGAGGCCTGAATTGGCAAATTTTTTCATTGGTTATCTATGTTGTATAGCACGGCATTTCAGCCAATGCTATAATGAACTGGATTAAAATAGACCTGCCTTTTTACTGAGTCTTATGAAATCCCGGTATTTTTGCAAGTTTATAAAAAATATCAAAAACCGAACCAAATATACTAATAAATCGCCTAATGTGGTTTTTGACAAGGAAAAATATCAACCAATGCACTGAAACAGGAAATAGGTAACTTTGCATTTTAACATTACAATGAAAATTACTTTAATTGTGGTAGGTAAAACAGAGGATGAATACCTGAATAAGGGAATCGGAATCTTTAAAGCCCGCCTTGAGCATTATATCAAATTCGACCTTGTTGAGGTCCAGTCACCACGCAACTTCAGACTGCTGAATCCTCAACTGTTGAAGGAGGCCGAAGGAAGGCTGCTGCTCAGATACTTCAATGATTCCGATTATGTGGTATTGCTCGACGAACGCGGCAAAATGCCTACATCGGTTGAATTCTCCGCTTTATTACAAAAATACATGAACGCTGGTACTAAGCACCTGATGTTCGTGGTTGGCGGGGCATTTGGATTTTCCGATGAAGTTTACCAGAAGGCTAACAGTACTTTATCCCTATCTCCCATGACCTTCTCTCATCAGATGGTCAGGCTGTTTTTTTGCGAACAACTTTACCGGGCATTCACCATTTTAAAGAATGAACCTTATCACAATAATTAACATTTTAATCCTGACAGATGAAATCAATCGTTTTTGCGACTAACAACAAACATAAAACAGAGGAAATTCAGGCGATACTTGGCGATCATTTTAAAATAATTCCTTTATCAGAAATAGGTTGTACCGAAGATATCCCTGAAACAAGCCCGACAATACAGGGTAATGCCATGCAGAAAGCGCTTTATGTAAGCGAAAAATATAAGGTTGATTGCTTTGCAGATGACACCGGTCTTGAAGTAGAAGCCTTAGGAGGTAAACCAGGCGTAAAATCAGCCAGGTATGCCGGCTCTGGTCATGATTTTGAAGCCAATGTCACAAAATTACTCAATGAATTAAACGGACAACTAAACCGCAGAGCAAGATTTAAGACGGTAATCTCATTGGTAGTCAGTGACAATGAAATGCTTTTTGAAGGTATTATAAACGGAATTATTTCCATTGAAAGACGTGGCAAAGGCGGATTTGGCTATGATCCGGTATTTATTCCGGATGGTTACGAACAGACCTTTGCCGAAATGTCTGCAGACCTTAAAAATACAATCAGTCACAGGGCAATAGCAACCCGGAAGCTGATAAAGTACCTGAAAGAACACAACACGTAATAAATTAAAAAGCCGGCAATTGCCGGCTTTTTAATACCCAAATATCCAAAGACTATTGGTAAGGCAAGTGTAAAAAGTCGCATCGGATAAAATTAAAGTTCCAACACTCAATCGGATTTCTACCTGATAGACCGACAAAAAGCTATTTCTCAATTAAAAAATCATTTTGTCTGTCTGGCAGGCTTTTTACTTTTTACTTTAGACTTTTTACTTTAGACTTTTTACTTTTTACTCGACGCTAGTTCGAAGTTTTTACCTTGGTAACAGTCTTGTTTTCATACACATAAATGAATTTCCCATCTGTAGTCAGGGTAGTTGTAGCATCTTTTCTTGCCTTAAACTCCAGGTATTTATTTGTATCGAGATTAAAAGCCGCAATATCAGCACCTGATGTTTTCATGATGACGATGTTGCCAAAACGGTCTTCAAGTTCTGAGGTTTTGTATTTGCCACTCCCAACCAGATCTCCATTATTCATTTTAAAGGTGGAAACCCCTTTTTCGCCAATTACAGCAACCATATCTTTGTATGCGAATATCATTTGAGCGTTACCAACGCCACCCTTTGCAACAGGCACTTCGAAATTCTCTTTTCCGGTATTAACGTCCATTGAATAGAGCGCTTTACCACTTGAAACGATCACCCTGTCCCCTGCATCAATCATATTGGTAATACCTTTACGGAAACGTTCTGAATCCCAGACAAGTTTACCATCATTGGTACTAAAAGCCTGAACTCCATTTGGTTTCACATTCGGATACCAGATTTTCCATTCTTCGGAAACTGAAACAGAACCATCAGAATTTGTTGTTCGTTTGTAAATGTATGCCTGTGCTTCAACATTACCTCCAATCTGCAATAATAACTTGTCGCCCATAACGTACATATTAGGGATAGCCCGTGCTTCCTTGATTTCGGGCGATGTCCAAAGCAGCTTACCTGTATTAGCGTCGTATTTCTTGATATACTGACTGCGCCTGTTCGACATATCGAGCACATAGAGGTCGTTACCAACCCTTACAGGATCAGCCACACCTCCGTAAACACCAAACTTTTTAGCACCTGCCGGGCGGCTTGCAAGACCATCGGGAGTATAGTCAAATGCCGCAGACCACAAACTGGCCCCGGTTTTAAGGTCGTAAACCTGATACCCATTCATACGCAGTATCACTTTGTCACCATCCACAAACAACTTATAAAGGAATTCTTTGGAAATAACCTTACGTTCAGCCCTTCCGATATAAGTATTTTCCCAAACGATATCCCCGTTTTTAACATCGATTTTGGCTATCTGATTTTTAAATCCGGTAAATAAAGCACCCAGTGCACTCGGCACAAAGTTTACAGTGACGAGATAACCATCAGGAGTGTAAACATAACTCCCTACAACACCCTTGAATTTGGTCGTTGACCACCGTTCTTCACCGGTTTTTGCTTTAATAAAAACCAGTTCCTTTTTTAGAGAAATCGCAAAGCTTTGCTCTTCAGGTATATAAACCACATTATCATCACTTACATCCTGATATTTATCGGTTGACCATAAAAATTTACCGCTTTCCATCTCGATGCAGACAATCTGATCTTTGCCAAGTTTCCGGTCGAAAAGGAAAAGTATATCTGACTCCCAAAATGGTATTAGTTCATCTATCTTTCCCAGTTTAGGGGCTATCTCCTTGAACTTCTTGGACCATTTAACTTTGCCTGATGCATTGTCGAAAACTGTCAGTTCTTTGTCTGAAGCCGCGTAGCTGTAACCACGATCTTCAACGCCCGTGCCATTGTACTGAATTTTATGATCCATTCTGGATTCCCATACAACAGGCATATCATCCTGGGCGTATGACAGGAATGCACTGACCACAAGTGCAAAACTAAATAGAAACTGCTTTTTCATAAGATTGATGTTAGGTTGGTTTTAAGGTTTAATTTTTAAAAATGAAAAGTATATTGAAATTTGTAGCTCTTGCCTTTCGGGACTTTAAATGAAAAACGATAACGCTTTACCAGGTCCTTCAACCGGTTTTGCATATAGACTGGATTTTCTGTTTCGTTAACAACGAAAACAGTCGCAACAAAGCCCTTTTCGCGAATGGTAATGTCGAAAACATAATGACCCTTAATTCCGCTTTCAGTAATCTCTTTGTAAAGGGCTCCAGCGGGACCCGATGACACAGAATCAAGTTCAGTCACTGCTTTGTTAACAATGTTATCGACAGACTCAACCAATTGCTTCTTTTGAGCAAAAGATGCAATGGAGATCATCATCAAAACAATAGTAATTAGTTTTTTCATCTGTTTCATAACATTTAAATATCTGAGCAATTTTAAAGAATTTTTACATTACCAAATTTCACAGCGATGCAACTACTTCTCCGGTCTCCAAATTAACAATCTCAAAGTTGACCTTCCTCTCCTTGTTTTTCGAAAAATTCAGATAAAACAGCTTTCGCATTCTGCATTTATCGTTCGTCAGTTTGCGTTTCCTGACAAAAACAGCCAATTTAATACCACCAAAAATACAGCGTTGAATTCTGAAGCACTTCCTGGCATAAACCCTGAATCAGACTTATCCGGAATTGACGAATTATAAACAGCTAAATTAAATACATGTTCACCGAAATTTATACCTACCAATACTTAGATTTTCAGATCGATAGACAATACCAGTAAAAATTTTGCATGAATTTTTACGAGTCTGGTTCTCCTTTCGGATGATAGTTAGATATTAAAAGGTTCTAATAGTTTGATTTCATGTACTTTATAAAATATATTTAGCTGTCAGTTAAATATTAATCTGATAGTCTATTAAAGAAATTCCCTGGATTTTTTAGAGAAAACATCCGTATCTGTAGGTATAAAAATCCTTAATAATAGGTAGTTTGTTTGATATTCACCATTTCATCGGTCAGATAGCCTGTCCAAAAGTCATGAAAATGGAAGTAATATAATAAAATGGAAGCTGTGGAAGGTACTTTTTAGAAAAATCAAACAGTCTCTTTTAATTTTCCAGATCAGGAAAATAAATATATTTGGCAATTCATTTCGAATATCACTTATTTTTGTGCTCTAATGAAAGTCTTCAGAAGCAGCATAGCCGTATTATTGTGTGGATTATTCATTTATAACTCCATGGGATATATATTGGTATATACGGTGGTGCGTGCGAATCTAAAGAAACAGGTATTTGCAGAAATTTCGAAGCTCCCCGATCAAAATTATATCTCTGTGGTATTACCGCGGTCGGACAAGAGCAGATTGATGAAGGGCAGGAAATTCCCTGAAATCAAACTCAATGGTCAGATGTTTGATGTTGTAAAAACAATAAACCACGGAAACTTTACCACATACCTGTGCATCAGGGATTTCAAGGAAGAACAATTTGTTCGCCAGGCAAATCAGTTCATCATGCATGGTCAGCGCGAAAATCCTTTGCAAAAGACAACTTCACTCATCATCGATAACATTATTAAAACCGCCCTGTTATATTCTACCTCAAAAATAAAAGAGGTTTCTGAATCTATTAAGCATTACATTTCCGAATCACATATATATAATGCACCATTGTTAAACATTTCTGTTCCGCCTCCGCAATTTTTTACATGAAATTAATTTTGAACCTGTTCAATCTCTTAAACAAAAAGGATTTAGCACAGGAATTTCTTTAAAAGGAATACATCCGTATTCCAATTAGTTTATCGTGTAAAAAAAAACAACAACAATGAAAACATTTTTATTAAATCTAAGCCTGCTGCTGTTTGCAGTAGCTTTGAATGCCCAGAAGATCACACTTCAGGATCGCTCAAATTTACAACCAGTCAGTGGTTGCCTGATTTACAACCAAAACAGGACGACCTCAACTACCAGCGACAATAATGGCAAAGCCGATATTTCTTCATTTAGCAAGTCTGATTCCCTGTTTTTCAAGCACATATCATTCCAAACAGTAAGAACAACCAAGCAGGAACTGGCCAATAGCGGGAATATTCTTTATCTTTCAAATGCTGTAATTAATCTGGACGAAATCGTATTTTCAGCCAATAAAGTTGAAGAAAACTATAGAGACCTTCCGGTAAGAATTGACATCATCCCTGCCAGATCAATTCAATTCAATGAGCCACAGTCATCTGCCGATCTGTTAATGCAATCAGGTAAGGTTTTTGTCCAGCAAAGTCAGTTGGGTGCAGGAAGTCCGGTTATCAGAGGAATGGAAACAAACAGGATATTGCTTGTGGTCGATGGTGTAAGGATGAATAATGCAATCTACCGGGCCGGTCATCTTCAGAATGTAATTACGATAGACCCAAATATGCTGGAGCGTGTTGAAATATTGCATGGACCTGGCTCAGTTATTTATGGAAGTGATGCCATGGGTGGTGTAATGCATTTCTATACAAAAAATCCGGTTCTATCCGCAAATGATAAACTATTCACTTCAGGAAATGCCTTTGTTCGCTATTCATCTGCTTCAAATGAGAAAACAGGCAGCCTGTCACTAAATGCGGGATGGAAAAAATTCGCAGTGCTTTTAAGTGGTACTTTTAAAGACATTGGAGATCTGAGGGAAGGGAAAAACCGCGATTCAAAATACGGTGATTGGGGAAAAAGGCTGTATTATGCAGAGCGAATAAATGGAGTGGATTCCATGATGGTGAACAGTGACCCCCTTATCCAGAAGCAATCCGGATATTCACAATATGACATCCTGGCAAAGGCATTGTGGAAGCCCGATTCAGGGCATACAATAAGCCTGAACCTTCAGCTCTCCAACTCCGGCGATATCCCACGATATGACAGATTAACTGAAATGCCAGGTGGCAAACTCAAATATGCCGAGTGGTATTATGGTCCGCAAACCAGGGGACTGGTATCTCTGAAGAGTGAGTGGCTGAATAAGACCCGTATATATGATTACGCTTCCGTTATGTTTTCATACCAAAATATAAGTGAGGATCGCATCAGCAGAAGCTTTGGAAAAAGTAAAACCAAGCACCAGGAAGAAACTGTTGATGTTCTGGCACTTAATGCCGATTTTATGAAGAATATTTTTAAAAGCTCGGAACTACGCTATGGTATTGAAGCCAACGTGAACTTAGTGGGTTCAAAAGCCTACAATAAGAATGTTAATACCGGTAACATTACCCAGGATGCAGTGACCCGCTATCCGGACAATGGAGACCGGATGACCACGCTTGCAGCCTATGCTTCCAACAGTTGGGAAATAAGTAAATCGTTAATTTTCTCTCAGGGAGTCAGACTAAGCAATGTTAGTCTGCTGGCTGGTTATACTCCGGAAATGCTTGCGCTTACTCAATTTCCATACACAGAAGATATCACCCAGAACAACACTGCTTTCAACGGCAGCCTTGGCCTGGTGTTAATGCCGGAACAAGGCTGGAGAATTGCAGCCAATTTATCCAGTGGATTCAGGGCTCCGAATATCGATGACCTCACAAAACTGAATGATTCCAATAGTTCCGATCAGTTGCTGATAGTTCCGAACCCGGACCTGAAACCTGAATTTTCCTACAATGCAGAATTAACGGTTGAAAAAACATTCAATCAGAATGTTCAGATAGGAGTTACAGGGTTTTATACCCTGCTGAAAGATGCATTTGTCAGCCGTCCATATCAGTATAATGGACAGGATTCTGTCGTATTTGACGGAACACTTAGTGGTGTTCAGGCACTTCAGAATGCTGAAAAAGCATACATCTATGGGTTGGAAGCCAGTTTGACTGTTTCACTAACCAGCTACCTTTCTTTGACCAGTGATTTAACCCTCACCAAAGGACGGGTCATCGACGAAGATGTACCCCTGGATCATATTCCGCCAGTGTTCGGAATGACCTCTTTGAAATTGGGCCTGACAAAGTTTTCTGCCGAAATTTTTACAAGATATAACGGGTGGAAACATATAAAAGATTACAGCCCGGGCGGTGAAGATAATGAAGCCTATGCAACCATCGATGGAATGCCATCCTGGATGACGCTTAACCTTCGGACTTCATACCAGTTTAACAAATACCTGAATGTTCAGGCTGGCCTTGAAAACATCCTGGATACACATTATCGGCTATTTGCCAGTGGAATCAGTGCCCCGGGAAGGAATTTTATCCTGAGCCTGAGGTGCAACTTCTGATCCTTTTTTTTTAGCTTTATGATAATGGCACAATGGTTACAGTGAATATCCTGTAGCATTTGTGCCATTTCTTTCTTCCATGAAATTCAGAAAACAGCTGGATTTAAATAAATGAAGGGTGTTGTCATTAACCTTCAGACATTCGGCCGTTCAGGTAACTTTCCCATTTCTCCAGCACACTGGCCATATCATCTGGCAAAGTAGAATCGAAGTCCATTTTTTCACGGGTAACAGGATGAATAAAACCCAGTGATTTGGCGTGTAGCGCCTGCCGGGGAAGCAGTTCAAAACAATTCTCGATAAACTTTTTGTAAGAGCCGGAAGTAGTGCCTTTCAGTATTTTGCTGCCACCATAGCGTTCATCATTGAAAAGCGGGTGTCCCAGATATTTCATGTGGGCGCGAATCTGGTGGGTGCGACCAGTTTCGAGGCGGCACTCGATCAGGCTTACATAACTATAGCTTTTCAGCACTTTATAATGCGTTATGGCGTGCTTTCCGTGCTCACCACCCGGAAATACTGCCATTACCAATCGGTTGCTCAGGTTGCGGCCAACATTCCCTGTTATTGTACCTTCATTCTCTTTGGGCGTTCCCCAGACAATAGCCTGATAAGTCCGCTCTATGGTGTGGTCAAAGAAATTTCTTGCCAGGCGCGTCTGAGCCTCTTCGGTTTTGGCTACCAGAATTATTCCGGAAGTATCTTTATCAATGCGGTGAACTAGCAGGGGCGTCATATCAGGCCGATTCCCGGGCGAATTCTGAAAATGCCAAATCAGGGCATTTACCATCGTTCCATCCCAGTTGCCGTGGCCGGGATGTACCACCATGCCGGCTGCTTTGTTGATCACTATCAGATGGTCATCTTCATAAACTACATCGAGTGGAATTTCCTCAGGTAGCAGATCGGTTACCCTTGGCGGATGGGTCATTACAACCGATATAACATCGGATGGTTTTACGCGGTAATTTTGCTTTGCAGGTTCTCCATTCACCAGAATATTACCCGCTTTGGCCGCTTGCTGTATTTTATTACGCGAGGCGTTCTCAATCCTCGACATCAGGAATTTATCAATCCTGATCAGTCCCTGCCCCTTATCGGCAATAATACGGTGGTGTTCGTAAAGTTCATTCTCAACGCTCTCATCATCCACGAAATCGGGCGACTCGTGTTCGTCTGATAAAAAATCATCCGTTGCCATGAACGATGCCAATTATCGGTTTATCAGCAGTTTGGTTCTACCAACAACGCTACCGTCGGGTGTATTTAACCTGACAATGTAAACGCCTGCAGGCAGATGGCCAAAATCTTCTTCCCTGTAGAAAGGTTTATTTACAACCATTAGTCCCGATGTATTGAAAACAGTAATCACATAGTCTGTGAAATCATTGTTACCGGCAGGTTCTATCACCACCCGCCCATCAGAGGTTGGATTCGGGTAAATCAAAAGAGGTTGGGTTGATCCGGCTAACGGTATCCCGACCACCTTTTCTTTGCCCAGCACAGGCCTTATCATCAGAGCGCCTTTGTAAAGGCTCTGGGTCCATGGGCCGAAAGTGCGGTAGAAAGTGTTGGCCGAAGCATCGTTATTCATATCAAAGCCAATATTAAGATTATCGGCAGTTATTTGCTCCCACCCAACATAAAAGATAAGATTCGGAAATTTCGCCTCATCGATATAAATAATACTGTCGGGTTTATAAGTAAAATATTGGTTCAGGCTGTCCTGATAAGCAGGTTCATAGCCAAATTTCGAATAAACGAGCACGCCTGGTTCACCAAAATAATCGCTCCAGATATTCAGATAGAATTTTTTTACATTTCCGTCTTTCAGTGTCCTATTAAAATACATCTGAATGGCCAGCAGTGAATCGGATTTATTTAGTTTGAAACGGTAGCCCAGTTGCGCCGAGGGCGACGAAAGGCCATATCCAACTTCAGCGGTTCCGTCATCGTAAGACAAATAGTTGGCGAAAAGCTGAACATTCCGGATGGTGTCGTTCTCTTTCCGGCCAAGGCTGGCTTCGGTGTTGATAATGTGCGTTGTTGTAAAGAACACCCGCTCCTGATTGCCTACCGGAAACTGAAAACCAACCGCCGGGCTTGAAAACGGCTGATGATTAACATAGCCCGAAGTTGTAAATGGCGGAATAAAGTAATTGCCGGGATTGTAGAATTTGAAAGGTTCCTGATAATCACGCGAAACTTCATAACGGTAGGAAGCATTGTAATTAATCCCATCGAGGTTGGTAATTTTCAGGCTCAGTGTATCGGCCATTTCATTGATAAAATTAGCCCTATACTGATTGTAAGGCATCGATGTATAATTCCGGAGCATACGGGGTGCTTTGTCCGCGAAAGCAACATCCCGATGAAGGGTATCGTTTATATTGCGTCCCGCATTCAGGTAAACATAATCAATATTCCATTGGTCTCCGTTGCTCTGCCAATCAGGTAAAATGTTACTTGCAAGACTGGCATAGTTGCGAAATCTGAACCTGAAATCCGGTTTATAAAATTTTGCACTGTCATTAATAGGTAATAACACCTGCCTGAACCACGAAACGCTATCCTGGGCATAAAAGTCATTCAGGCTTAAACCCGGAGTACTCCAGACTTTTCTCCAACCTTCAAGCACAATAGTATCAGCCGGAGTAATAACGACCACTCCGCCAACAGTGCTGGTATCGGCGGGAATGATGGTAATAATGGTTTCCCCTGGAGCCAGGAATTCAAGAACCAGAGAATCAGATCTGGCAGGAACATTTCCGAGCCCCTGTGGCTGGTAATAAAAACTAAAATACAATGAATCGGCCCGGGTTATCCTGCGTGGAACCGGCAAAAAAACTGAATCAAGCCTGATTGGTTGAGAAGTAAGAAAGTCAGCCTGATAAGGAAACTGGCTTGCATTTTCGTAAAGCCGGCCCATATTGTTGATGGCATCGAAAGTAGCAACACCGATTGTTGGCGGGAATTTAGCATAATCGTTGCTGATGAAAACATCGGCATCAGACCATCGGGCAGGATCAGGGAGTACAGATGTTTCATAAAAATCATCGAAAAAGGGCAGTAAAAGCGGTTCAGGGTTAGTTCGGACAGATTTCTCCAGAGAGGCTTTTTTCGCAACCTGCGGATTTACCTGCAAACCTGTAATCACCTCCTGTGCAGGCAAAATTCCTGCCAGAAGCAATAATAATATAATGAGGGAAACAAGCCTTTTCATGTTCGTTTTTGGTATTTTTCTATTTGCCAGCCAGTTGATTATTAAACTTAAAGATCAGGATCAGATTCAACATTCAGGGTATCAGCCGCCATCAATTCAAGGTAAGCATCAAAATCGAAAACGCCGGGATCACGGTACACCAGGCTAACCAACTGACCGGCATTCAACATAAGCCCTCTGACATAAGAAGGGCTTTGGGAATAAACCCTCGCGGTTGATGGATCAGCATCGTTTTCGAATACTTCATCTCCAACCTGAAGGTAATAACGGTTAAGCAATTCCTGAGCTTCTGACCGTGATTTCCCAATAAGAAATGGCACCTGAAACCTGCTACCGCCCATACTTTGACCAACTTTAAGCGAAATTACAGATCCCTTCAAAATTTCAGTTCCGGGAGTAATTGAATTGTTTTTAAAAAACTGCCCCAATACGGCATTGGCAGCGATATCAGGGACGTAATTGACGTTGCCCAGCTCAAGACCATAAGTCTCGAGTGTTGCACTTGCCTGCCGCAGTGTAAGATCGACCAGATCAGGCATGCTCACCCGCTCAGGCAAAATAGCAACCGTGGTCAGATAAATCTTCCGGTGGCGCTTTACACTTGAACCGGGCAAAGGATCCTGTATGATTACGGTTCCCCCGGGCTGCCTGGGGTCAAAAACAGAGTCAACTACAATTACTTCAAAATTATCAATGGTCTCCAATTGCCCGATCTGATCCGGCGATAATCCTACCAGAACCGGCACTGTGAATGATTCACCATGGTGAGTGTACAACTTCAATGTACTCAGAACCAAAGTAATAACTGCAGCAGTAATGACCAATGAAATAATAAACTGCCTGAGAAAAACGCGAGTTTGTATAAATTGAATAAAATTCATGCAAAACTGTTTAACCGGTTATACAAGTCATGTATTACCGGCCATTTGGATTATTAACTTTGTCCCCTGCATTTTATTGCCCGGTCAGCAAAGATATAAATAATTGGCGGGTCAGTAAACAGGCAATTTGTGAATAATTTTGCTGTTACTTAATGAGTTGATTTTATTCTCTGATCCATCAGCTCATTTTATCAGTTAAACTGAAGGATGTTGTCAAATAATATTATCTAAAGTATTAACTTTAAGGATCTTATGAAGAAAAACATTGCGTTGCTAACCGGTGGATACTCCGAAGAGTACGAGATATCGGTAAAAAGCGGGAAAGTGGTTATGAACCATCTTGATCAAACGCTTTTTAATGTTTACCTTATCAGGGTAACAACTGATCAGTGGACATACAGCGATGAAACCGGAACTGAATACGAGGTAAATCTCAATAACTTTACAATTGATCTTCCCAATGGTTTGGTCAGATTCGATGCGGCATTTATTGGCATTCACGGGACACCGGGAGAAGATGGCAAACTGCAGGGGTATTTAGACATGATGCAGGTTCCATACAACACCTGCGGACGCGTAACATCCGCGCTTACATTCAACAAATTCTTCTGCAATGAAATCGCCGGCAGGATGGATGTGAATACCGCAAGCACCTTTTACCTGCACAAACGGGATCAGCTAAATTTGAAAGAAATACAAGACAGTATTGGTCTTCCCTGTTTTGTAAAACCCAACAGCAATGGTTCAAGCATCGGAATATCAAAAGTAAAATCAGAAGATGAGTTGCTACCCGCTATCCGTGAGGCATTTAAAGTAGATGATGAGGTCCTGGTACAGGAGTTTATTCCGGGTACAGAAATCACCTGCGGAATCTATGAAAAAAAAGGGGAACTGGTCATCCTGCCACTTACCCAGATTGTCAGCCACAAGGAATGGTTCGATTATGAAGCCAAATATACCGATGGAATGGCCGATGAGATAACTCCTGCACCCATTGATGAAGTGCTCGCAGCCAAATGCCGCGATACTTCGGCTTTGCTTTACCGGAAACTCAACTGCCGTGGAATAGTCAGGTTTGATTATATCCTCACTCCAGAATCCTATATCGGTGGCCCGTTATTCTTTTTCCTCGAAGTAAATACCATTCCGGGGCTTTCTGAAGCCAGTATCGTACCCCGTCAAGCGGCAAGTGTTGGCATCAGTCTTGGCCAATTGTTTACCGATGTGCTGAATGAGACAATTTCAAATTATTAAAAAAAGGGAATTTCCCGTCAAATCAGATCAATTCTCAATCTCAGATTGCAATTCAAGCAAATACAAAATGACTGGAAGCAGATTTATCCAGTCACTTCAATTCCGGATCAATAGTAATTTGAGGGTTTCCTTATAGCCATTGCCCCGGAGCGAGAGAAAGTAAAATCCGCTCTCTAACCCCGACAGGTCTATCTTACAGAACTTTTCGCCCGGGCAGAATTCATTTGCTTCATAAACAGTCCTGCCAATGGCATTTGAAATTGAAAGGCTTATTTCTCCGGGAACGCTGTCTCCGAGTACAACATTTACTTCGCTGAAAGCAGGGTTAGGAAATAAAACCGGCACTATTCTTATGTAGTTCTCACGCACCAGGCTGTCGGATCCGGCCTGATTTGATACCAAAAGTTTTACATTGTATAATCCCGCTTTATTATACTTTACCGATCCGGGTGACTGGTTGTCTGATTCGGAAGGCTCACCTCCCTCAAACTCCCAATGCCAGTTGGTGGGGTTTCCCGAAGACAAGTCCGTAAAATCAATTGATGAGCCAACCGGAACAACTGTGAATTCCGCATTAAAACGGGCAACTGCCAGATTTTGGTTAAACGATCCGTTCAAACTCATTAGTTCTGAATTGATTGGATCGAGCCAGGGTTTAAGCATGGTTGAATCTGCAGAACCATTCGATTCCCAGGAATGGGAAAGCCTGCCGTAATAATCCGGCCCGGTCAGGTTGCTGCAGCCTGATTCACCCCCGGTTAACTGTCCGATCACTCTTCCAAGATTATCGAAGATCGGTGAGCCGGAAGAACCACCTTCTGTTACTCCATGACCATTCTCAGTTTCACTCCAGGCAACCCTGTAGTGGGTTTCGGGTACTTGTCCCCATTGATCTAAAGTAAGCAGTTTGGTGTACGTAGATATCTTTTTGACATCACCTGCCGGATGATGGATGCCCACTCCGGAAGAACTTAAATCACCCGACCGGCTCCAACCGGAATAGAATGTCTCATAAGAAGCTGGTATCTGGTCGTTTAGCATAACCAGGTAAAAATCACTGCCGTCGTTTCCCAAAGGGGTGCTGCTTGCAAGTTTTACAGCACCCGTCAGTGATTTATTGTCCACTGCCGATTGATTCTGGCATCCCGGTGATTCATAATTGAAATAAAATATCCATTTCGAAACATCAGCAGGGCTTGAATAAGGTCCCGGAAATTCCCCGGCGCAATGATCGGCGGTGAGCACCAGAGATGAAAAATCAGATGCGGTATTATTCATTACCGTTCCGGTACACCAGTATGCTGCACTTCCTCTTTTAATCTGAATTCTGACGACACTTTTAATCTCATTACGCCAGTTATCGCCTTCGCTGCAGGCGGTGTTTACCTCACAACTACCTGCATATAAATTATCTGCTGCCCTGTCACCAGGGAAAAACATAGGTTTGTAAACATAAAGTACCTCATCAATTAAAAAGGCAGGTTCATCTTTATAAGCTGTCGGACAAGTGTATTCCACGATGATGCTCTCACCTTTTCCAACTTCAATTGCAAATTTACCCCCTGCCTGATTGTTTAAGCTTGTATATGCTCCGAGGATATGGGTTCTGTTTTCTGAATAAACGAACATGCGTGCACCTTCCGGCAAACGGAATTCTGAAAAATACAAGCCAAGGCCCACAGCGCCTTTACTTTTTATGTTAACACACCAGGTAACTTCTTTATCAGAAGAATTTGTCACCATGCCAACAGACCTGGTAGACAGGGCTACAGGAATTGTGATACCCATCCTTTCCGGCAAACCCGATCCTTCGGCAAGCCTGTCCTGCTGCTCAAGTTCATTTAAATCAGGTGGAAGTAAAACAATTTCTGATCCGTCCTGCCGGAACCCGGATAGATCAGGCATGACAGGGCTTCCACCAATACTCAACTGAGCCATGGTAAGGAGTGGAAGAAAGGCAATAATCACCAGAATTATCCGGATAAATGCCAGGTTTTTAATATTTCGCAAGGTTGGCAGTTTCATTTCAGCCGACGAAGTTAATAAATTATTACAACCCTATTTATATGTTTAATTCAGGATAAATCTGTTTTCCGAAAATCGTATAAGCATTAAATCAGGAAATAAATGTTTACAATAGTTCGGTAAGTTTTTACCTTGCCCTGAAGAAATGGCGGGGCTAGGCAAAAATATATCCGACTTTTGATTTTAAATAGTTGAAAAAAATCAGATTTTTAAACATTACATTTGCATCAATACAGGATTAAATAAAAAGCAAATCAAATTCCCAGGCGATAGCTTCACTCAAAAATATTATTACCCCACTCAGTTAACTTCCAAGGTTCATGAAGCTATTAAGGAATAAAATAATTATTCTGATTTCAATCTCCGCTCTTGTCTCAATTGGTATCATTACATTTATCCATCTGTACTTTGGATCTTCAATCGAAAAAATTAAAAGAAGCTATGCCGGGACCCAGGTTCAATTATTACAGAACCATATCAAAGTTAATTCCTTAAGCACTACAAGCGCTCTTATCCATTTGGCGGAAAATAAAAATATTCGACCGTGCATCCTTTCTGTCTCCGGACTTCCGGATGGGATCGGCGACCAATTGGCAATGGCAGGATTCAGTTTTCTGATCGTAACAGATCCCCATCTTTCCCCAATAGCACACTATCCATCGAAAGAACAGGATATTTTAAAAATGCTTCCTGCCGATCAGAGCGTTTTCAGCAAAACATTGAGCGATGGCAAGGTAACCAACTACTACATTTGGGAAAAAGATTCACTGTTTGAGATTTCAGTAATCAGTCTGCCCGGTTGTCAGGGATCGGAAGTCAATTTCAAAGGGGCATGGATTTTTGCCGGCAGATTCATCGGTCACGAACTGACAGATAAACTTATATTACAACTTCCGGGCAAAATAATGATTCTGAAACCACCACAGGCAAGTGGTTCATCTATAAATACAAAAACTTCTACCTATAGTTCAACCCTTTCACTTTACGGATGGGACAACCTACCGGTAGCTTCGCTCAGGATTGAAACACAACCGCAGTTGATGAAGGTGGTTACTTCACACCAGAAATCTCTTTTATTTGTCCTTATCTTCATGGCTTTGGCTTTCGTAATCTTCATTTATTGGTACCTTAGTCGCTATTATATTCTGCCTCTTAAAATGATTTCGCTTGCCCTACGACAAAAAGACCCGGAATACCTAAGGATGATCAGCGATAACGACCCTGACTTCAACTCCCTGCAAAATATGCTGATCAATGTATTTAACCAGGAGAAATTGCTGTCTGACATTATGAAGAGACGCAGCACCGAACAAATGAACACATACCATGCAGCCATTCTTTCGAGGATCAATGAAGCAGTATATACATACGACCACAAAGGGATAATTACATACTGGAACAAGGCTGCAGAAGACCTGTACAAAATCGGGGAGTCGGAAGCGATCACGAAAATTGCACACGAGCTTATTAAAAACAGATGGAATAATCCAGCCGATGAAGAACATCATATTGAATCACTCAAAACTGCCGGAGTATGGCAGGGTCTCCTGATACAGGAATTACCCGATGGCAGCAAAATCAACGTGGAAGCTTCTGTTTCATGCCTCTACGACAATAATGAAACCCTTTTAGGCTACCTCTCCATTGTAAGAAAACCTTACCGGTAGCTACCATTGAGCAACAGCGGCTGACGAATTGCCGTCCAGGTAACAACTATATCTTTCAAACTTCTGCAAACTGAAATGTTTGTAAATAATTTCCGGCCTTAACCAATTTCAGAATCTGATTGGCCCGGATATCCAACCGATTGTACCTTGTTTGTTTTCATAACCATCTCCGTTTTTGTTAATAATTGCTAATATCCGGGTTCAAAGCCCTGATTTTTGAACAGAATATTATCTTTTCTGTTGTTATTATAAAAAATGAAAACTTTCTTATCAGCCATAATTGCAGGAATGACCAGTCTCTCGCTGGTCGGCTGCAATCCTCAAACTGCGGATTTTAATGAAGAATCTACCAATATGCAAAATATAGAAACAGACACAGCCACTTTTGGATCGGGCTGCTTCTGGTGCACTGAAGCCATTTTTCAGCAACTTAAAGGTGTACTAAAGGTCGAGTCAGGCTATTCCGGAGGTTCACGTCCAAATCCAACGTATAATCAGGTTTGTTCCGGGGCAACCGGTCATGCTGAAGTAACTCAGATAATCTTTGACCCTTCGGTGATCACTTTTGCTGATCTGCTTGAAGTTTTCTGGAAAACCCACGATCCAACCACCCTTAACCGACAGGGTGCAGATGCCGGAACGCAATACAGATCAGTAATTTTCTATCACAACGATGAACAAAAGCAACTGGCCGAATCCTATAAATCAAAACTGGATGCCAGTGGTTCCTGGGATAACCCGATCGTAACTGAAATCACTGCTTTTAAGGCATTTTACAAAGCCGAAGACGCTCATCAGAACTATTACAACAACAATAAACGGGCGCCTTACTGCACTTTCGTGATAGGACCTAAGCTTGAGAAATTTGAAAAAGTTTTCGGGAAGAGGTTTGTGAAATAACCGGTAATAGTCAACGGGGAAACTACCCGAACCGATGGCAAAAAGGATTTTTAACATAAAGATGATACAAAGATCTGAGTAAGAGAGAGGAGTAAGATCTATCTCAAATGAAATCGGACTTCATTATCCCTTTTTGGGGAATCTGCAGTCCTTCTTTTTTGTACAATGAGCAACACTCTTTCCGCTGGAATGGAATGGTGGTGGAATGCGTGATGCGGGGGTGAGATTATATAGGATTTCAATACCGTCCGATAAAAATTGTTATTAATCATTGAAGCCTCAGATATTTACTATTTTTAACTGACAGATTGCTAAATACATAGTTTAGCTTAT
>JBBQBC010000003.1:0-54042 GCA_038317155.1 Bacteroidales bacterium | reverse complement strand
GAAACTCTGTAACTCTGTAACCCTGAAACTCTGTAACTCTGTAACCCTGAAACTCTGTAACTCTGTAACCCTGAAACTCTGTAACTCTGTAACCCTGAAACTCTGTAACTCTTTAACTCTTTAACTCTGAAACCCTTTATGTCTGAATTTATCTCCTTCCGCAACACCCCGATTCATTATCGTACCACAGGCCAGGGCCCCTGGGTGGTTTTACTGCATGGTTTTCTTGAATCCATTGAAATATGGAATGGCTTGGCCGCTGAACTGGAAAAGGATTTCAGCTTGCTGATGGTGGATTTGCCAGGCCATGGGAGAAGTGGCGTGGTGGATGAAATTCATTCGATGGAAATGATGGCTAAATCGGTTGCTGCGCTGATAGATCATCTGGATATTGCTGAATTTTCAATTTGTGGACATTCGATGGGTGGTTATGTGGGACTTGAATTGGCTGCAATGCATCCCGCGAGGGCTAAAAGGGTGGTGCTTTTTCACTCCCATGCAGCTCCAGACGATGAACAAACCAAAGAAGACAGGTTGAGAACCATAGAGATTGTAAGAAATAACCGGACCAACTTTATCTATCAGTTTATTCCGGATCTTTTTGCTGAGGAAAACCAGGTAAGATTGTCAGAAGAAATAAAAGTACTCCAGAACCGGGCGGGATCAAATTCAACCAAATCGGTTGTAGCAGCCCTCGGAGGAATGCGCCTTCGGAAAGGATGGCTTGATTTGCTGATGTCCTCAGAAATACCATTTTTATTTGTGATTGGCAAAAACGACAGCCGTATGCCCTATAATAAACTAATGGCTCAGGCTATGCTTCCGGCTCATGCCGAAATTCTGTTACTGGATAAAGTCGGGCACATGGGATTTCTGGAGGCGCCCGAAAGGATATTTCCGGTAATACTGGATTTCTTCAAGCGAAACAGATAAGGCAAAAAGCAGTTGGCAGTTGGCAGTTGGCAAAACCTCCGGTGGTAAATTCCACTTCGTCTCTCAGTCTCTCGGTTGGCAAAAAGCAGTTGGACTCGTCTTTTTGGACGAGACCAAAAATCCCTTTGGCAAATTTCTCTCCGTCACTCCGTCTCTCCGACACTAAGTCTCTCCGTCACTCCGTCTCTCAGTCACTCCGTCTCTCAGTCACTCCGTCTCTAAGTCTCTAAGTCTCTAAGTCTCTCAGTCTCTAAGTCTCTCAGTCTATCAGTCTCTCCGTCTCTCACTTTTCACTACCTCAAATAGTACCCAAACTTATCTACCAGCCGGTAAACGCTTTCTGGCATAGAATAGCGTGCGTTTTTGCCGCTCAGCAGGGTTTTTCTGATGAAACTTGATGAGATTTCAATCCGGGGAGCATCCACCAGTGTTACAGATGGGTGATTCAATAATTTATGGTCACGGCCTGTTTCGCGGGGGTAAATCATAAAATGGTATTGTTCAAGCAATTGCTCCCAGTTTTTCCATTTGTGGAAGGTTGGAAATACATCTGTGCCGGCAATCATTACAAACTGCTTATCCGGGTATTTTTCAGTCAGGCGGGTCAAGGTATCGATGGTATAGCTTGGCCGGGGCATGTGGAACTCAATGTCGCTAACTCTGAAACGGTTGTCATCGGCAATGGCTGCCTGTACCATTTCAAGTCTGGAATAGTCGGAGAGGAGGGAGGTTTTATCTTTGAGCGGGTTATGTGGTGAAAGCACAAACCAGACCTCTTTCAGACCACCATACTCAATCATGTATTCGGCAATACAAAGATGCCCATTGTGAATGGGATTAAAGGAGCCGAAGAATAGCCCGGTAGCTCTAGAATTTGTCGGTTTTTCCGGTTTGCTCATAGTATTTCAGCATTTTAACCAGTTTCGACATATATATATAGGGCCCCTGCAATAAAATAGAGTTCCCATCAACCCTGGCCCTGAATTTGTGCATACCCAGAATAAAATAGTTGGCTATTTGTGGCCTGAATATCATATAACCTTTTGAATGCGAGGGGTTCCGGTAACCAAGTTGAGTCATGATATAGGAAAGTATTCTGTCAACATCCCTGATATCATCAAATACTATGCGCATTTTTCTTCTTGCATACAGGGCTGCCATAAAAATTGATGCCGGGATCAGCCCACTATACAATATGGGGCTTGAAAACCAGGTATTTATGAGTTCAGAGAAAGCTGAACCTGTTTGGCGTGAATCAAATACTGCTGCTATAAAAATTAATCCGGAAATTATAATAAACATTGAAATAGCTGATGTGATAAATGACAAGCCATTCCCCCTAACGTGTTCAATTTCCTTAATTCTGTATCGGAAATCTGATTTCTGCTGAATAACAGGTCGCATTGTTTTGAATTCATCACGATAAATTGAAAGAGTTTTGTAAATATTATGGCTACCGGGGAGATTCTCTAATTCAATTCCTCTGTATTCAACGGCTTTAATATCGATGAACCGGCTGATGGCATTATAAATCGTATCTGACATACAAACGCTGCCGGGCTCTGCCAGCGCCTGAAGCCTAGCCAATATATTCATCTGTAGGCCAAAAATGGACCCGTTTCGCACTTCAACCTTACCCTTGTGAAGGCCAATACTTACCAATATCCGCCTGATTTTCAGCTTGTTTTCGTTGAATTCTTTAAGTCTTTCAAGAAAATCAATAGAACAGAGGTAGGCATCATTCACCGAGGTAAATGAAGCGAGCACTGAATCATCATTTCGCTTTACAAGATGTCCGTTGTATTCGGTAATAACTTCCTGTGATATTTGATCGTGAATGGACAGTATTTCCATGGCATCCTGTTCATCGAGTTCAAGCAGGCGGCTATAACCCTTGATATCTGAAAACATTAACGCTACTTCCGATTTCTGCATAATTTACTGGTTAATTTAAAAATTCACTAACCCTCTTCAGCACTTCTGTTTTTGCTTTTTCAAGCGAATCGTTTATCAATATGAAATCAAAATTTTGGGCAAAATCAAGTTCCCACCTGGCCTTTTCAATCCGTTTGCTGATGGTTTCAACCGAATCGGTCTTCCTGTTGGTTAACCGTGCTTCGAGCGCTGCAACCGAAGGCGGGCTTACAAATACGGAAAGGGCTTTGTCGCCATAGAATTTTTTAATGTTCAGGCCGCCAATTACATCCACATCGAAAATTACATGGTATCCCTCCTTCATTAGTCTCCTGACTTCTGATTTAAGTGTTCCGTAAAAAGTGCCTTTGTAAACCTCTTCCCATTCAAGCAATTCACCGGCTTCAATCTTTCTTTTGAAATCACTTTCCGACATAAAAAAATAATCTTTTCTATCCACTTCACCGGGCCTTATGCTTCTGGTAGTGGCTGATATAGAGAAGGCCAAATTCAGGTTGCTGGCGAGAAGGTGCTTTACAATGGTTGTTTTTCCGGCACCCGAAGGCGCTGATACAATAATAAGTTTTTTTTCATTATCCGGATGCATAATTCAGCTTAAAGTATGTTGGCCAACTGCTCTTTTATTTTTTCCAGTTCATCTTTCATCTGCACGACAAGCTTCTGAATGGAAGCATCGTTTGCTTTTGAACCCAACGTATTGATCTCACGGCCAATTTCCTGGGTAACAAAGCCGAGTTTTCTTCCGTTGGCCTCATTTTCTTTTAAAGTTTCCGTGAAGTAGTTGCAATGCTTCAGCAGGCGGACTTTCTCTTCTGTTATGTCCAGTTTTTCAAGGTAATAGATAATTTCCTGTTCAAACCGGTTGGCATCGAGTGTGTTACTTTCGATAAATTCAGCAACTCCGGCCCTGAGTTTTTCGCGCTGCAGCCTGTTGCGTTCTGCCTCAAAGGGTTCAACTTTGGTGAGAAGTTGACGGATTATTTCAATGCGCTGCAAAAAATCAGTTTCAAGTAATTTGCCTTCGTGCTTCCTGAACCCTTCAAACTGATCAAGGGCCCTGCCAAAAGCACTCAATATTTCAATCCCTTCGTTTTCGTTGGCCTCTTCCTTTGTCTGACGGGTTACATCGGGCAGTTTCATAACAATTGAAAGCAAATCAGAATTTGTTTCGCCGGTTTCCACTGCGAGCAATTTGAGTTCATTGTAATAAGCAATTGCCAATGGTTGGTTGATGGTAGCAGGTAGCTCTGTTCCTGTGTAGTCAACGCCAATATTTACTTCCACTTTTCCACGTTCAACTGTTTTAGAAAGTAAACCCCTGAATTCAGATTCGCGTTCACGCAGTAAAGCCGGCAACCTTAGATTCATATCCAATTGCTTGCTGTTGAGCGCTTTAATTTCGATAGAGATGGTTTTCCCCGGTAATATTGAAATGGCCTTCCCGTAGCCTGTCATTGATCTGACCATATTCTGAATTTTGAACAAATGTACATATTAACTGGAAAATACAATGAATTATCGGTTTTACGAATTTGTTTCATGATTATTTCTGTTTCAGAGACGATTATACTATTGACTGATTTTGCTGATGACAAGATATTTATTATAGAGCCGGGGAAAAGATGCAAAGTTATGTTGAAGCAGAAATTGATTTTTAAATAGAAGTCAGATTTGAATATCCGGCAATTTTCTTTAGTTTTACAGTTAATAAATCAATACAGTTTAATGCGACTATTTATTGCTCTTCCGGGTAATTTTATTTTAGCTTTTGACCTGAGATTCATCATGATTTTTCAGTGAAAACCAGATTTATTTAATTTTCTCAATAAAAAATAGTATGATCAGCACTGTAATTATTGATGATGAGATAGGTTCACGCGATACAATCCGCGAAATGCTCAGGCTTTATTGCAATGGCATTGATGTGGTTGCAGAAGGTGATAATGTTAAATCCGGAATCGAGGCAATTCAAAAGCACAATCCCCAGTTGGTGCTACTTGATATTAAAATGCCCGATGGCAGCGGGTTTGACCTTCTACGTCAGATATTGCCGATTTCATTCCGGATTATTTTTATTACCGCTTACGAAGAATATGCAATTAAGGCTTTCAAGTATAATGCTATAGACTATCTTACCAAGCCAATCGATCCAACTGAACTTAAACGTGCCATTGAAAAGGCGGGCTCAATCATCGAGAATGAAGATATTAATGAAAGACTCAGGAAACTTTTAAACGACTATATAAAGTTTCAGATCCCGGAAAACCGTAAGATAATTCTGAAAACTTCGGAAACTATACATATCGTTGATATTGACAATATTATACGGTGTGAATCAGACAGAAATTATACCGCTTTCTATCTCGAAGATAAAACAAAGATACTGATGTCAAAAACAATAAAAGAGTATTCTGAAATCCTTGAATCACATAAATTTTTCAGGGTTCACAATTCCCATCTGGTTAACCTGAAATATATAGTGAAATTTAAACGTGACGAATTAATGTGTGTACTGAAAGACAATACTGAAATTCCCGTTTCAACGCGGAAAAGGGATGAATTGCTGAGAACTCTCCGTTCACTGTAAACATATTATATTTTTGCAATATCAGGGTAAAATGATAGCGCTGGATAAATAAATCCCAGCGCCGGATAATTAGTCCTGCATTTTTATATTTAATTTATTATCCTTGCAGATTCAATTGGCAATGATAATTTGACAATTTATCATTTTAACAGGTGGATAATGAAAAGAGTATATTATTGGTTTATGCTTTGGGTCTGGTAAAATGCTGTCCCTTTGCTGTCCGGAATGAATTGTGCCCTTTCTCTGAGAATAAAAATGTTTTGAGCTTTCTGGATTCATATAAATATCACAACACGCTTTCTATTGAGGAGATATCCGGTAAGCTTAAAAATCATCTTAGGTGCTATAATGAAAGAATGGAAAATTGTTGCCATATAATATTGAATTAAGACAAACAGTCAGCTAACAAGAGTTTAAAATACAAATCAGCAATTTAATGAACATTTTACGTGTCAATAAATTTAAATCATCTGTATTCAATGGCGGATTACCATTTACACCCGATGTTATTGAAATTGATGATACTTATATAACCATCAAAAAAAGGAGAACGCCTTTATCAGATTTGAATACTGTATCTATACCATTGAAAAACATTGTAAATATTAAAATTTTTAAATTCGGGATTGGAGCAAATATCCTGGTTGAGTCATTCTCCAAGAGTTCAATTTTTGGGAAAGGTTTCTCTTTCAGAAAGGCAATGGAAATTAAAAAATTGTTGCAAAGCTCTTCATAGTGATGATGTAGTAGAAGCCGTTTCAGTTAAAGCCGGGTTTCCCGGCTTTAATTATTTATTTGTGGAAGTTGAACCAATTACCTGAAATAATCCTGCAAAGAAGACAGCGAAATTGATAAATTTGCATAATACCAATCTCCCGGTTAAGAAAATGGAAAATGAGGCTGTTTCAGGGGTCGCTCTGTATGATAACCCGGTGTTATTTAATCAGGCAATGCTGGATGATATTGCTGCCGCCAAAGATTTCATCTATCTCGAAATGTACAAGTTCGGGCACGATGCCAATGGCATTCGTTTCAGGGATATATTGGGTAAGAAATGCGCCGAAGGCTTGCAGGTTAAGTTGTTGCTCGATTCGTGGGGCACGCCTCCGAATCCGGTTTTTTTTGGAGCCATTACCAGCAATGGGGGAGAAGTCCGTTACTTCAAGAAAATAAGGTTCTTTCTCGACTTTTTCACCAAGAATCACAGGCGGAATCACCGGAAGCTCCTCATTATTGATGACCGGATAACCTATCTAGGATCAGCCAACATTAATTCTTATTCAATGAACTGGCGTGAATTGGTGCTCAAACTTGAAGGTCCGATCACACATATTTTTCGAAAGACTTTTCTCGAAAGTTACAAACAGTATCGCAAATACATTTTTAATAAATTTGCCTACAAAAGGACAATTCACTATAAAGGTTTCGAGATAATTCAGGATTTACCCTCAATTTATCGTCAGCGGATTAAAAGAAGATATGAGAAACTAATCATGAAAGCGCATGCTGAAATCGTGATCGAATCGCCCTATTTTCTTCCCGGATTTAAACTCAGACGTTACCTGATGCTGGCTGCAAGGCGGGGCGTGAATGTTAAGATTATCATGCCACTTCATTCTGATGTAAGGCTTGTTGACTTGCTAAGGGACAAGTATCTTGGGTTCTATCATTACAACAATATCAAATTATACTATTACCGGCCCAATAACCTGCACGCAAAATGTATGCTTGTTGATAATGAGATATTTGCAATTGGAACAGCTAATTTTGATTATCGTAGCTTCAGGTATCTGCATGAAATAATGTTACTGAGTAGTCACAAACCCATTGTTAATCTGCTAAGGTCTCATTTGGATGAAACTTTGAGAAACTGCGTGGAATTTGATCTTCAGAGTTGGGCCAGGCGTCCGCTCATTGAGAAAGTTTTCGGTTGGTTTCTTATTCCCTTCAGACACCTTTTCTGATAGTTCCGGACCGGTTGACCAGAAACACTCCGGTAAATATAAATAATGCCGCCATGATTTTTGCCAGGGTGAGGGATTCATTAAACAGAACAATGCCAATCAGGGCTGCAATAACAGGCTGCATATAAATGTAGTATCCTGCCACCCCCGCACTGACTGTACGGAGGGCGTAAGAGGTTATCAGGTAGGTGATAAAAGTAGTTCCGATAACGATGTATATAATTGAAAACCAGGCGAAGGGTGTGAAAGTGGTCAATTGAATGCTGCTGACAGAAGGAAGGCTAAATGGGAGAACGAATAGAAATCCGTAAAGGAACACCCACTTCATAATGATAACAGCACTGTATTTCTGCATTAATGGTTTGATTAATACCAGATAGAGGCTATACGAAACGATATTCATGAAGATCAGTGCATTGCCCAATAGGTGATTTTCGCCGCCGGAGCTTAAATTGCCTTGTACTACCAATAAAACGGCGCCCAAAGCGCCCAGGATCATCCCTGTTATCTTCGGCATGCCTGCCTTCTCCCTTAAAAGCCATACAGAGAAAAGCAATACCATGACCGGACTTCCTGAATGAATCAGTGCGGTGTCAACAGGACTGGTAAGGCTTAGTCCGGTGAAGAAAAATATCTGGTTCACTGCAATTCCGGTCAGACCGCAGAGAGCCAGGATATAATGATCTTTTCTTTCAGGAATTGTCTTATCTGCGTAAAGCATTGAGGCAAGCCAGAATAAAATGAGTGCCAGTGCCCCCCTCACAAAAATAATCTGCATGGGTTGCATAAAAGCAGGCATCAGACCTTTGGCAATCCAATAATTGGCGCCAAACAGCAATCCGGAAATGAAGAGTGCAAGATGCGCTTTGGTAGTTTCTGTCATGCTGGTTTTCAACAAACGCCGGCAAAGATCAGCATTTAGAGGTTTGTAAATAAAAAAAGCCACAGAAAATTTTCTGTGGCTCTGAATTAGTCAGCTTTCGGTTATGATATGCTAATTTCTTTATTCACGATTGCTTCCTCCTTACGGGGTAATGTTATTCTCAAGATTCCATCGCGGAAATCGGCACTGATTTTATCGGTATCAATGCTTTTGGGAAGGGTAAAATTGCGATTTACACCATTCAGCGAAAATTCGCGGCGTAGATATTTATCATCACTAACTTCACTTTGTTTTTCTGCAGCACTGATTTTCAAAGTCTGCTGTTCAAGGCTTATGCTAAAGTCTTCTTTGGCATAGCCGGAAACGGCCATTTCAATCAGGAATGAGTTTTCCTGATTGAAAATATTTACCGGTGTTTCCGACTTTCCATTTGAGCGCCCGGGATTTAAAAACAACTGATCAAAAACATTGTAATATGCAGGCTGGGTTTTAAAATTTACTAAAGTCATTTTTTGGTCCTCCTTTTGTTTTTTTTAGTTTAATTTTGATGAAAAGATTATTTCAATCTTTATGCCGGAATGTTTTAAGCCTCAAAATTTCAAATACTAAGACATAATGGCATACATACATCAAAACACACTGACAATATGGCGTAATTTTAATTAATTTCTTATTTAGTGCTGTTTGAATTGTTCCTATTGATTTCTTGAGTGATAATTATAAACCGGGTGTAACAAGTAAGCCTTAAAAAACAATGACAGTCTCACAATGGAATTTTTGCTGCAAGAAAAAGACATGTTTTGGGGTTAAGGATTACTTAACAGATAATCAAATTGAATATGTGAGCGTTCCGAACATTTTATTTCAACGGAGGTAACCCATGAAAAAGGAACTTATACAATCTTTAACCGATACCTTTCAAGACCATTCCAACACAACTGATAATGGAATAGAGTTTTGGTTTGCACGTGATATTCAGCATTTATTGGGTTACAGTGAATGGCGGAATTTTACAAATGTTATTACAAAAGCGAAAACATCCTGTGAAGCCAGTGGACACAATATATCTGACCATTTTGTTGACATCAACAAGATGGTCAATATAGGGTCGGGAGCCCAAAAGCCTGTTGACGATACAATGCTTACACGATATGCTTGTTACCTGATAGCCCAAAATGGTGACCCAAAGAAAGAGCCTATTGCTTTTGCCCAGAATTACTTTGCTGTTCAAACGCGAAAGTATGAAATAATTGAGCAACGCATAAACGATTGGGAAAGATTACACGCAAGGGAAAAGCTTAGTCTGTCGGAAAAGGATTTATCCTCAATTATCTACGAACAAACCGGAAGCGATAAAAACTTCGGAATTATCCGCAGCAAAGGTGATGCAGCTTTATTTGGAGGCAAAACAACGCAACAAATGAAAAATAGATTGGGTGTGCCCAAAGACAGGGCATTGGCAGATTTTTTACCAACAATTACCATAAAAGCAAAAGACTTTGCAACTGAAATTACCATTTTTAACGCAATAGATAAAGTGTTAAAAACAGAAGGGGAAATTTCAACCGAACATATTAAAAACAACATAGGTGTGAGAAAGTTACTCCTTGACCGGGGAAAGCAGTTTTTACAAACTGCCCGAGACACTAAGGCATCTTTTGACATTGCAAAACAAGTTTTGCCCGAAAACATGCGTCATACGCTCAATTGGATACAAACAACTTTCCAAACCAGCGGATTGGATTACAAAGACCGATGCTCAACCAAAACACCGACTGATGATTTTTGAATTTTAATAACTGATTATGGCAAGTCCCCAGCGGCGCATATTGAATATTTTTGCCTTTCGCAGGATAATCATTCCTGTAATTATAGGCTTTGCCGTTATCGGATATCTGATTTCGCAAGATATTGGACGAAGCGAACTTAATTCAATTAGTTTAAACTACCAATCCTTACTATTTTTTATAGGGGCGGTCTTACTGATTGCAATCCGCGATCTGGCCTATATGTATCGCATCCGTTTGTTGACCGACAAGGCCCTGAGCTGGCGCAAATCGTTCGATGTTATTTTTTTATGGGAGTTTGCTTCCAGTGTAACACCCTCAGTTGTAGGTGGGTCGGCCTTTGCAGTTTTTATTCTGATAAAGGAAAAACTGGGATCAGGACGTTCAGCAGCCATTGTTATGGTTACTGCCCTGCTCGATGAACTTTTCTATATTGTAATGGTTCCGCTGGTTTTTATGATTGCGGGTTTCGACCGCTTAATGGTTGTTGGTTCATCTTTCCATTTCCTCGGGATGGTATTCGGGCCAATGGGTATTTTCGTGGTGGGTTATATCCTGATCAGTATCCTTACAATTTTGTTGAGTTACGGGGTCATCTTTAACCCTAATTCCTTTAAATGGCTGTTAATCAGAATTACAGCTATGCCATTTTTACATAAGTTCAAGGCCGGGGCTGAGAAAACCGGGAACCAGGTGATTGAAGCTTCGAATGAATTCAGGGGAAAATCAGTTAAATTCTGGCTCAGGGCATTCGGAGCTACCTTCTTTTCATGGACAGCCCGTTTCTGGGTAGTTAATTTCCTGATCATGGGCTTTACGGGGCTTATTCCTATTTCAGAAAATTTGCTGATTTATGCCCGGCAGTTAATGATGTGGGTTATTATGCTGGTGAGCCCGACCCCAGGTGGAAGCGGCATTGCCGAATACTTTTTCCCGGTATTTCTACGCGAGTTTATTGCCGGTAAAGCGGGCGATTTAACAACTCTGGTGGCATTTGCCTGGCGATTAATCACTTACTATCCTTATCTGATTATCGGGGCTTTCATTCTTCCCTTTTGGCTGCGACGGGTTTACCTTGGCCGAAAATTGATTTCTTTTAAAAAAGGTAAAAAAAAATAGCCTTTCTCATCTCCTATTTCCATATACCACATCGTAGTATTTTGGAAGAAACCCGCAAAAGGCCTGATCTGACTGAAAACAGGTTTCCAGTAGTGAACGATTAAAATTCTTCTACATGAAAGAGATTCATCACTTCACTTCGTTACGTTCTGAATGACAAGTATTGACTTTTTAATAAGGGGAAGGATTTGGGGTGGGAGGAAGCTCAGCTTCCTCCCACCCCAAATCCTTCTTAACTCCCTAAAACACTGTCATTCAGAGCGGAGCGATGAATCTCTTAAATTTCTCCGGTCACTACTAATAAATTTTATTACTTATCCGCAGTAGAAGAATTTGTCGAGCAGCCCGATCATTTTTTCCTTATTACAACTTACATCTTCACGAAGATGCTCATCGTTATAACTGCGTAATTTTCTGGCAACTCCTGAAATTACTCCTTCTGAAAATACACCATATTTCAGATAAATATCAGCCTGTTTCTCAAGTAAAGCTGCCGATTCCCAGCACGATACCGGAAGTTTGTTTAACTCCTCCATCCTGGCTTTGTTCTTTTCATCGAAAATATTAACATCCACGTATGTTTTTTCAGCCTTCATAAGTGAATCTTCCATTTCAAGTCCATGCCGGGCAGCTACAGTCAGTCCGGCCAAAAGCAGATAGATGTCGGCCGATCCATCGGGACATCTGAACTCAACAGTCTGCAATTGTGAGTAATCTTCATCCCCTGTTTTTTCAAGAGGATTCGCGTGGTATATCATTTTATTTTCACCTGTCCAGCCAAGCGGCACCCGCACAAGTACGCTTCTGTTGCGATCGCCCCAGCAAATATTGGTCGGTGCTTCCTGATGCGGAACCAGTCTGAAATATGAAGTTGGGTTGCTATTGCCAAATGCGGTGAGCGAAGGGGCCAATTCAAGATAACCGGCAATTGCTTTTCGGGCAGTTTCGCTAAGTTTCCCATCTTTGATCATCTGATTTTGACCGTCCTTTACTAATTTGGTGTGAATATGCAATCCACTACCCGCTTTACCGACGGTAATTTTTGGGGCAAAGGTTACTTTTACGCCGTGTTTATAGGCGAGTGACCTGAGAACCCATTTGGCAACAACCAGTTGGTCGGCTGCTTCTTCGAGGTTGGTTGGTGAAAATTCGATTTCATTCTGCTCGTAAAGTTTACCATCCTGAACGAAATTACCAACCTCTGAATGCCCGTATTTTATCAGGCATCCAACTTTGGCCATTGTTGTCATCGCTTCGGTGCGGAAGTGTTCCCACTTGGCAAAGGGATGCGATTCATGATATCCTTTCTGATCAACTGCCTTGAAGAGCGACTCATCTTCACTGATAACATAATACTCTAGTTCGCCCATTACATGAAAACTGTATCCGGTTTTCTCTTTTAAAGCTTTGTGGGCTTTCCGCAACACATACTCCGGAGAACTCTCCAAAGGCTGCCCATCTTTATTATAATAGGAGCAGAGAATATCGAGCGACGGGACCTCTGAAAAAGGGTTGACAAAAGCTGTTCTGTATCTGGGAACTACATAAAGATCGCTGGAGTTTGCCTGAATAAAAGGAAAAAGGCTCGACCCGTCAATCCGCTCTCCGGTAGTTAGAATGCTGTTAAGGTGCTGGCGTGAACTGATAACAAAATTCAGGGTTTTCAGACGGCCATCCCCACCGGTGTATCTGAAATTTACCATCTCAATGTTATGATCTTCAATGTATTTAACAAGGTCAGCTTTTGTAAATTCTTCAGATGGTTTGTTCAGGTATTGAACCAGCGGATTGGGATTCATTTCAGTAAAGTTAGTCATTGCGATTTATTGTTGAAACATCAGTTTTGAAAGCGTGATTAGCGAAGTTGTGATAAAAGGCTTCTTACTTTAAAGCGCACAAAATTAGAAAGATTTCTATTGAAACAAGCATGTTCTTAAAGTCATTTTATTCTCCTGTTAAAGTTGCAATTGCCTTTTTATCCCAATCGGTCCGGCTATCTGCAATGGTTATCGGTTATTACGACAGAGATGCCAAACATATTTATTTATCAGCTTTTTCATGATTTCTGATCCGACTGACACTACAGGGGCAATACATTGCCTACATTTACACATTAATTAAATTTAAGTTTAATGAATCCGAACGAGTTACTTTTCTTTTCGGTTTTTGTCGCGGTTATTGTCGGGGTGCTTTTGCTTGACCTGGGGGTTTTTGACAGGCGCAATCATATTATTCCATTCAGGGAAGCACTTGCATTGACAATATTATGGGTATCGGTTTCATTGGCTTTTTACCTGCTCATGACATTTAAGGGTCACTGGATTCATCTTGGTGGGCAGAGTAGCCTGGAAGATATCCGGCTTCTTATTGCAAAATATGGCCACCCGGTTAATATTGAGGGTCTTACCTACAATGAGGCGCTTCGTGTTTACAACAACAACCTTGGACTGGAATTCCTGACAGGATATCTGATTGAGAAGTCACTATCAGTTGATAATATTTTCGTAATGGTAATGGTTTTTTATGCCTTTGGCGTTGAGCCAAGGTACTATCGGCGGGTGCTTTTCTGGGGGATTCTGGCTGCTATTGTGCTCAGATTTATTTTTATTTTCTCTGCTTCAGCCATTATCATTAGATTCGAATGGGTACTTTATCTTTTTGGATTACTTTTGATATACACCGGGATAAAAATGTTTATCACCCGCAACAGGGAAGAGAAGATAGATGTTGCCAGCCATCCGGTCGTAAAATTTGCCTCAAAATATTTTCCGGTTTATCCAACTTTTGCCCGCCACCATTTTTTGGTAAAAAAAGATGGAAAACGCTTCATTACCCCGCTTTTTATTGTACTTATGGTGATCGAATTCAGCGATCTGATATTTGCTGTGGACTCAATTCCTGCTATCTTTTCCGTAACCAAGGACCCTTATGTGGTTTTCTTCTCTAATGTATTTGCCATTCTTGGCCTTAGGGCAATGTTTTTTATGGTAGTAAACGTAATCGACCTGTTCAGATATCTAAAGACCGGGTTGGCTTTTCTGCTTGTTTTTATCGGGATAAAAATGCTGATAAACCATGAATGGCTTAAAGAGATAGGATTTACAACTGTGCATTCTCTTCTTGTTATAATCTGTATTCTTGGTATAAGTATTTTTGCTTCATTGCTCTTCCCGGAAAAAAAGGCTGTTTAATCGCGATGTTGTTTATCAGGTTCGTGTTATTTAAACTAAAAAGAAAAAGCCGGGTTTCCCCGGCCTGAGCCACTAATGGGACTCGAACCCACGACCTGCTCATTACGAATGAGCTGCTCTACCAACTGAGCTAAAGTGGCAATCTATTCTTCAACCTAAGCCCACGACCTGTCCTGCATCTGCGGGGCTGCATCATCTCCCGATAACTATCGGGATGAGCTAAAGTGGCAAAAAAGCCTGCCTGGATTTAGCAAGCAGGCTTTAAACTAAATCTGGTCGGGATGAGAGGATTCGAACCTCCGGCCTCTTCGTCCCGAACGAAGCACGCTACCAGGCTGCGCTACATCCCGCCATTTCTGATCACATTCACAATCAGGGCTGCAAAAGTAATAAAATTCAGATTTATAAAGCGGATTTTCAAATAATTTTTCTGATTTTCAGAACACTCTGGAATACAACAAGGAAATAATGTATACCCTATTAGCGATAAATCCATATTAACGTATCCTGTTTTTAGATGGAAAGCATTACCAGGAGTTGAATGTGATTGCAGGAATCCCCGTAAACATGGAAAGTTATCTTTACCCGGAGATTTTATACAAATTAAAGTACAGCAATTTTTATAAATCCGATAATGGCGGAGGTGTTTACCTGATAACTGCCGCAGGCCTTACAAAAAAGAGGGTTCAGGAAGTCGGTCGTTGATTCTGTTGCTATGGTTCAATACAGAGGCTACCTGCCTGTGATAAAGGATTATTCTAATTCAAAGAGAAGCGTTCCATTGAATTTTTACAATGGAACGCTTTTTAGTGAAAATCAGGGTGATTTATTGTTTTTCTGTACTCCAGCCGGTTTTTAATCCTATAATAAACCAGGCTAAAGCAACGGTGCCAAGTGCGAAAATGGTATCACCTATAACGCGTAGCCACCGGAAAACAGACAAAGTATGGCCTTGCATAAAGTCAGCAGAGCGGGCATACCACAAACCGTATTTTACGCTTACCCAGGTTTGGGCGAGGCCGACCGGCAATACGCTGATTAATACCATTAAAACCAGACCGATATTAATTGCCCAGAATGCAAACCTGATATATTTTTGTTTCCAGACAACTTCAGCATTCATGCTGCGAAGCACAAAGAGCATAAGCCCGATACCAAGCATTCCATAAACCCCAAACAATGCGGTGTGCCCGTGAACCGCGGTAGTATTCAATCCCTGCATGTAATACAGGGCAATAGGTGGGTTAATAAGGAAACCGAATATTCCGGCGCCTACCAGGTTCCAGAACGATACCGCGAGGAAACTGTATATCGGCCATTTGTAATTCTGAATCCAGGTGTTGGATTGTGAGATTTTAAGGGTGGAGTATGCCTCAAAACCAATCAGAACAAGCGGTGCAACCTCTAATGCACTGAAAGTAGCACCCAGTGCAAGGATAGCCGTTGGTGTTCCGGTAAAGTAGAGGTGATGGAAAGTTCCCAATATGCCTCCTGAAAGGAAAACGATGGTTGCGAAAAGTACATTGGAAGTGGCTGTGGCTGCCCTTAGCAGTTTCAGTTTCACAAAAAGAAATGCGATAGCTACAGTAGCAAATACCTCAAAAAAGCCTTCTACCCAAAGGTGAACAACCCACCAGCGCCAGTATTCGGCAATGGCAAGATTGGTCTGACGTCCCCACATCAGGCCGGCGCCATAAAATGCCGCAATGGCTATCGATGCAATCAGGAACATGGTTAGAAGGTGGCGGTTTTCATCGCGTTTTTTTATCGCCGGCCAGATTGCACGTCCCATCAGGAACAGCCACAGTATCAGTCCAATAAACAGGAATGCCTGCCAGAAGCGGCCAAGATCAACATATTCGTAGCCCTGGTGCCCAAAGTAAAAGTTGCTGACCAGACCAAGTTTCTGCATGATACCAAACCATTGTCCGATGAGTGAACCAACCACAATAACCAGCAGGGCAATAAACAGGAAATTTACGCCCAGACGTTGAAATTTAGGTTCATGGCCCGAAACGGCGGGTGCCAGGTAAAGTCCGGTTGCAAGCCACGAGGTTGCTATCCAGAAAATAGCTATTTGCACATGCCAGGTCCGTGAAAGTGAATAGGGGAGAAAATCAGACAATGGAAATCCGTAAAACGCCTGGCCTTCAACTCCGTAATGTGCCGTTATTACACCCATAATTACCTGAACAAGTATCAGTCCAGTAACAACCCAGAAGTATTTCAGGGTAGCTTTCATCGATGGTGTGCTCACCTGCCCGAAGAAAGGGTCGCGTTTCAGCATTTCCTCAGGTTCATCATGTTTGTTGGAGGCATAAAACCAAACCAGCAATCCTATGCCGGCCAGCAACATAATGACACTGAACCCTGTCCATAAGATAAGTGAACTTGTTGGCTTATTGGCAACCAGTTCATCAGCCGGCCAGTTATTGGTATAGGAAATTTCACTGTCAGGGCGGTTTGTTACGCAGGCCCATGCTGTCCAGAAAAAGAAAGCATTCATCTGCGCCATGCGTTCGGGTGTTTTAATGGAATTGGCGGGAATTGCATAATTATCGCGCAATTTCGCCATCGAAGGATCATTCATAAACAACCCGGCGAAATGACGGCTTACCTCAGCAATTGCTTTTGCCCGCAGCGGCGAGATTACAAATCTGTTTGATGTCTCATCATAGGTGTTGGTTCGAAGCTCCTTTTGAAGACGTACTTTATACATAGCCTGTTTTTCCAGAGATAATGCATCGAAAGTCATACTGTCGTTTTCCATAGCATACTGATCGAGGATAAAAACAGCTTCGCGGTGCAGCCAGTCGGCCGACCAATCGGGAGCTACATACGAACCATGGCCCCATATCGTGCCTAATTCGTGCCCGCCGATTGATTGCCAGATATTCTGTCCGTCTTTTATATCCTGTCCGGTGAAAATAACCACACCATCGCTTGTAGCTACCTGCGCAGGTATCGGAGGAGCTTTCCTGTATATTTCCCTGCCATAATATCCCAATACAGCAAAGGAGATTACCATTACGGCTATAAAGCCAAACCAGAGTCTTTTTGTTGTCATAAAATTTTTGATTTATTAAGTTGCTTTTTTAGTTTAGCCTGCATTATTCATAAACTTCATTTAATTTACCGGGATAATGCAGGTTAACCCCGGCTTGGAAAAAATTAAATTTGACACCATCCCGATAGCTGTCTGGACACGAAAATACTATCCCGTACGTACTGGACACCAATTTTAAATTGTTGATATACATTATCAAACAGAATTTGGTGCCTTGGCGCCTTGGTGTCTAATTTTCTTTTTTGACTTTTCGGAGCAGGCTCAGGATTTGTGAATAATTCGGGTTAGGTTAATTGATATTGCTTCATTGCTTCTCATTTCATTATTTTCCTGATCGCTTCGAGCGTTTCGTCTTGCTTAACGGCAAAACCATTTTGCTGGTGAATATTAACTCCTTCCTGGTCAAATATGTGAATTATATTTGAATGATCGAAACCGCCTCCTTCGAGTTTTTTAATCTTAACCCCCAGCACATTGGCAATTTCCATGGTTGCATCCTGACCGGAACAAATCAACGTCCAGTTTGCATTTAGCTTATGTTCGGCAGCAAATTCCGCAAGCCTTGCCGGGGTATCTCTTTCCGGATCCATGCTTATCAGCAGAAAGGTAACCTGTTGAAGTTCTTTTTTGGTCAGGCCGGATTCGATGCGTTGCATATCCGCAACTATGCGCGGACAGGCTGATTCGCAATGTGTGAAAACCATTGCCGCAACAGTGATTTTACCCCTGAAATGGTTGAGCTGGAATTGCTCTTTTTTTTGAGAAGTCCATGAAGAGGTTAGATTGTAAACCGATTCACCGGAAAGTTCCTCGACCGTACCTGCCTGTTTTTCGGTACTACAACAACTCCCTTTTTTGGGATTCGGTGTCTTGTTGCACGAAACCAATGAAACCGAAAGGAGCATAATTATAACAATTGAAATTTTCATATCTGTTTTTTTTATTTGACACACCTGAATCCGAGATTGGCAACGCAATATTTTGCCTTCACGCTCGATCGTAAAGCAAACCGCATAAATGAAGCGTAGTTGTTCAGTTCTTTGGTAGCGAATGAACCGCCGCCGCAAAACAACGTATTGTCAGAACTCCCGCCGCCCCTCGATTCACCAGTTGTCAATGCACTGTTGAAGTCATTGGTCCATTCCCAAACCAGTCCGTGCAAATCGTAAACGCCATAAAAGTTTTTAAACGTAGAACCCACAGATGGTAATATAGCTGGATTAGGCCTCGTTACCCAGTTTAATACCCACTGGTTAAAACCAGGGTCTTTGCTTGCATCAGGCCTGGTTTCGCTTGCCCTGGCTGCAAGTTCCCATTCGGCAGTTTCCGGGATTCTTTTGCCCTGGCATGCACAATACTTTTTGGCCGCAAACCACGATACATTTACAACCGGACTGTTTGCTATGTTTTTATTAAAAGACAGGTCTGAATTCCACTGTTTCAGATAGTTGCTATCGGCAAAAATACTTTTCACCTTGCTCTTTCTCCAGTCAGGGTTCTGTTTGATAAAAGCCAGGAAATCAGAATTTGTAACCGGGTAAACATCCATATAGAAATTTTCTACTACTGTATTTTGAATGTCTTTTGAGTAAAGAGGGGTGTAGGTTCCACCTTTTATCTTTGCCATGGCGTGGGCAGGCGACTGACCCAGGCTGAAATCAGCAAATGCCAGCAAACAACCTAGTATCATCAGAAATACTTTCATGCGTTTATTTTCTTAGTTTGACCACATCTGCAGCATGAATCTCGCCACCCTTGTTTCCAAAGTTATTGAGAACATAGGTAGCTACCGAAGCAACCTGGTTATCGCTCAGGGTTTGTTTTGGCATAACACCGTCGTATTTTTTACCATTAACTGTTATTGGTCCTGACAAACCATGCGTAATTATCTGTATAATTTTATCGGGGTTCGATGCGAAATAATCGGACTTCATTAATGGTGGGAAAGCTTTTTCAATACCCTTTCCATCAGCCTGATGGCAAGCCTGGCACGTGCTCGTATAAAGCGCCTTGCCCAGCATAAGTTTTTCTTCTTTTGTAAGAGGTTTTGATGGTTGCCCTTCGGCAACAGGCATGGTTTGTATGGCACCACCCTCTGGCTGGTAAATCCTGTCGTCCTGCTGACCTGAATAAATGGTTTTATCCTCTGGCCCATCTACCTTAAGAATCCCTAAAGCACCTTTATTAAAAGCCCTGAAAATGGCATGATCGACCATTAAGAAATTGCCCGGGACCTGAAGTTTAAATTCAGTTATGGCCGAGCCACCGGGCGGCACTAATGTAGTCTGAACGTTGTGGTTGAGTGTGCTTCCCCCTTCTTGATATACATTATCGAAAATTTCGCCAATCACATGAAAACTGGATGTCAGGCCCGGCCCACCATTTCCGACAAACAATCGTATGGTTTCACCCACCTTGGCTTTTAATGAATTGTCGCCGGTAAGGGCGCCGACTTTGCCGTTAAAAACAACATAGTCCGGGTTTTCGCTCAATGCCTTCTCCATATCGAAGGGCTGAAGTCCCGACTCGCCATAGCTTCCCTTGGTGTAAAAATCGCCCTGACAAACATAAAACTCCTTGTCAACTTTTGGTAACCCGTCCCTGGGTTCGACAAAAATTAGCCCATACATTCCGTTGGCAATGTGCATACCCACAGGAGCCGTTGCACAATGGTATATAAACAACCCGGGATTTAATGCAGTAAACGAAAACTGTGTTTCATGCCCTGGGGCTGTGAAAGTTGAAACGGCACCGCCTCCTGGTCCGGTTACTGCATGCAGATCAATATTATGGGGCAATTTGCTGGATGGGTCGTTTTTTAAATGGAATTCGACCAGGTCGCCTTCACGCACCCGGATAAATTTTCCCGGAACCTGCCCGCCAAAAGTCCAGAAATTATATTTTACCCCATCCATCATCTCCATCTCCTTCTCGATAACCTCCAGGTTTACAATCATCTTTGTCGGATGGTTTCGGTTAATCGGTGGCGGAACATCAGGTGCAAAGGTTAACACAGCTATTTCTTCGCCGATAATTTTATCTTCGCTTTGTTTTCCGGACCGCTCTCCGTTTTTGTTGCATCCGCTAAATACCAACATTATCACAAATGATAACAATGCTATTTTGGCTGGTTGTTTTAAGGGTCTCATGATATAAGGGTTATTAGTGATCTGTTAAAGAATGATTTAAAAGAGTATTGGTCAGGACCGATAGAAATGTTCCAGGGAAGCAATCATGGCTTTGTAGTCATCTTTCCCGGAACCGGCATCACAGCCTTTTTCCACTTTTTCGAAATCATTCAGCAATGAAACCTGCTCTGCATGCGAAAAAGCCTTATCAGCCATCGGGAAAAGCACATTGTTTTCTTTGGTAATATGGTTTTTCAGCAATCCGGTATAACCAAGCATATTTGCATAAACATCTGTTATGGCTGAGCTATCGCCCTGTTTCAGCTTTGAAATACCTTCAGTCATTCCTTTCACAAAATTGCGGCCCAATTGGTGCTCGTGAAGCATCACTGCAACCGGTCCATGTTCTGTTGAAAATCCTTTCTGAACCAATAGCGGAAACAGCAATTGTTCCTCTTTGGCATGATGCAGACCATCTGCAAATTCACGGATTACTTTTACGATAGTTTCCAGGTGTTCCGGATTTGGATCATCGGATTGAGTAATCCTTTCCATTACTTCAGTCAGACGAAGAATGTAAACATGGTCGGCTTCAAGGTTTTGTGTAGCAGTTGTCATGATATAAAAGTTTTAATTGGCCAGTTTCAATGCTTTGGGGTAAAGAATATTGTTTTCGAGATGCACATGAATATGAAGGTCATCCTCAAACTGCTGTAATAAATTAAGCGAAACGCGATAGGTGTTGCAGGCATCTTCGGGAATAAGATAGTGATGGGTCAGAACATTTATTTTATCCATGGCTCCACCGGCAAATTCATGCTCGCCCTGCATACGTGTAATTTCAGAAACAATGGTTGATTTAACCGCAGGCGTAGCATTGTCGGCGGCTGCTTTAATGGCAGGGAACAATATCTCCTCTTCATTTTTAAGATGCTGGAGCAGCTCCACATTAATTTTTGCAAATAAAGCAGCCACTTCAATCAATTCCGGATGATGGCCGCCGTGAACTTCAGCAATCTTTTGCGTGTAAAACATCAGTTCGGGAAGGTTCTTCAATACGAATTTATGATGCGTATTTGCAATATAATCGCTGAGAAAACCAGGATCCCAATCTTTGAAGTTCTGATTTCCGGAATCAGGCGTTTTTTCAAGATTTTTTAAATCTTCTGCTAATTTTTGAGCATCGGCGCCGGTTTCCAAACAGGCTGCTGACAGACTTTTATTACCTCCGCAGCAAAAGTCGATGCCGGCTTCTCTGAATAGTGATGCAGCCCTGAAATCGTTAGCCACGATTTCACCTATGGTTATTTGATTTGGTGTTTCCATTCTTATAAAATTTATTTATGTTAATTCACGATGCAAATATAAACAAAATTTCTAATAAAAGACTAAAAGGTCTTTTATTATTTTAATATTTTTTCGTACCTTTGTCGGATTAAAGAAAATAAGCAGTGTTTAATAAAGAAACAGAATACGCGCTCAGAGGATTGATTTACATCCAATCGCAGAACAATGAAGGTGAAAGGCCCGGCATCACAGAGGTTGCAGAGCAGATTGATGCGCCTCATTCGTACACGGCCAAAATATTGCAGCGCCTGGTAAGATTGGGCCTGATAGAATCGCAGAAAGGGAAGGGAGGAGGATTTTACTTTGATAAAACCAGGCCTGATTTGTCGCTGAAGCAGTTGATCAATGCCATTGAAGGTGAAACCCTGTTTAGGGGATGTGGCTTTGGATTGAAAAAGTGCGATGAGAATTATCCCTGCCCTCTTCACGGGAGATATGCCCCGATCCGCGATGCTTTGAACCATCTGGTTTCAGAAGAAAGCATACAAAGTATGGCCCGTAAGACTTCAGGATTGGAGGGTTTGGCTCAGCCAAGATTGAAGTAAGACACCCCCAAAAGCACAATAATATACTCTCAGGGCGAAATCTCTAATTTTACCTTTTACCATCAGGATAAATTCACAAGCAAATTCTTTTATATTTTCAATTTCATTTTCAGTAGTTGAATAATAAACTTCGGACTTGTTCATGTGTAACAAGATAAAAGAGCTATTGCAGGTTGTTGCAATAATGCGGTTTATTTAATCTGAGCATTGACAAATATGGCATATACTCCGAAGAGTGTCTGGAATATCGTGATTCTTATAATTCTCTAAATTTATTTCTCATTGTCGTATCAATAATAAAAAATCTATATTTGCAAAATACTACAAGCAGGTAGACTATTAATATGAACTTCAGCAAAACCACCGAATACGCATTAAGAATACTTGGCTACATGTCGTTGCATGAAACTGAAATGCAGTCGGCAGAGCAATTGTTTGAAAAATTGAAAATCCCTAAAAAGTATCTTCAGCGTATTCTTACCGATCTGACCAGGAGTGGTTTTATAAAAAGTACACGTGGCAGGAATGGCGGTTTTAGCTTTGCCAAAAATACTGACCAGATTTTTCTTTCTGAAATAATCGCTTCAACTGAAGGCATTGACTGGACGCCTAAATGTATTTTTGGTTTTGGGGAATGTGCTTTCGACAATGCCTGCGCGATGCACGACATTTGGTGCAATACACACAACTCCCTGATTAAGAAGCTATCGGAAACCCGGCTCAGCGACCTGAAAAAGACTGATCTCAAATCCTGATTTTTTTGTGAATAAATGCTATATGAAGGTAGATTATTATTAATTAAATTAACCAAATCAAAAAGGAGGAACAATGATTGACTCGAACACCGTATTAATCGGACAGACCATGGCCTACACTTTTTATGTATTGGCTATCATGTCGCTGATGGGCTGGTTTGCCTTTAAAATTACCAGGGAAGGCAAAAGCAATGTAGTGAAACCAGCCTTTTTCTACTCCTGGGTAGCATTCCTGGTGATCCTGGGGGTATCACTCCACATCATCACGTACAACACAATTCCATGGGCACCAATCGATCTGAACCGAAAGGAAATTAAAGCTGACCGGGTTTTCGATATCACAATGTCGGATCACAAATTTCATTTGCCATCAGAAAAACTCATCATTCAATGTCACGAAAAAGTAATGTTCAATGTTACTTCTGACGATTTAACGTATGGTTTCGGATTATTTCGCAACGACAACACAATGATGTTCCAGATGCAGGTAGTTCCCGGCCATCTGAACGATATCCTCTGGCAATTCGACAAACCAGGGGTTTATTCCATCCGTTCCACTGAATATTCCGGTCCGGCAGGATATGCCATGATCGAGAAGGATGCAGTGGAAGTGGTAGGTTGTGAAGAGAGTGCCAATTAAAGGATTGTTTTACGGATAAAAAACATTATATATGAACTTTTTACAAACATTATTACAGGGCGAGCAGGGGGCATTCAAATCGAAATCGCTCACGCCCATGCAGAAACTGACCCTTCGTTTTGTAGTGGTTGGCCTCATTTATTACGGTTTTGCCGTAATTGAGGGAATGCTAATGCGCCTCTACGAAGTTACGCCAATTCAGGGAATTGAACCAACGCAATTCTTTGCAATTATGACAGCACACCCGCTGGTTGGAATTTTCGGATCTACCTATTCCATTGTGTTCGGGGCTTTCCTGTTTCTGGTTCCTTTTCTGATGAAGAAACCCTTATGGAGCATCAAACTTGGGAACTGGACTTTCCTACTGATTGCTATCGGCACTTTAACATTTTGGACAGCCGGATTCTTCTCGGAATATGCACCGCTTTACACCCTATACTGGCCGTTGCCTGCCGACTTCAAGCAATTCAGTGTTATCGGTGGAACTTTCTTTATCCTGGGCATTGCTTTGGTAATGCTTGGAACTATGTTTTTTGTCATTAATATTTTCAAAACCATTGTATATACACCCGAAGGATGGGACAAACAACCTGCCGGACGACTCATCGCCTCTGCATTAGGAGTTAGTGGTTTGCATAACCTGTTATCGAAGAAAAAAGAAGAACATCTGGTGTCTCTGCCTGTTGCAGCCATTGCCCGCGGTACGGTTGATGTAGCGCTTAATTCAGGAATTATTCTTTTTACCGGGGTGTTGATCCTGGTGTATATGGTTGCAGCCTTGCTGGGTATTGATTTAAAACACTCAGCCATTGATGCATTGTTATATAAAAACTGGTTCTGGTGGGGATTAGACCTGATTGCCGATGGACTGGTGCTTATTTTTGTTGCCGGAACCTGGTATCTACTGGCTACGCTGATTACCGGGAAAAAGCTTTTTATGGAGAACTGGGCCCGTGCCGCTTTGCTGATTGAGCTTATTGTTTCGTGGACCGTTTGGTCGCATCACCTGATGTCGGACCAGGCACAACCTGGATTTTTAAAAGTTGCCTCTGGAGAAATGGTTACCGCTTTTGAATTGATTACCCAGGGACTTGCTTTCTTCATTACCCTGGTTACTTTGTGGAGTGCCCGACCACTTAAAATGACCAATCCTTTAAAATTCCTGCTTGGCGGATTGCTTGGTTTTGCATTGGCAGTTCCGGCCGGTATTATGCAGGCTGATCTGGGCCTGAACCGAATTCTGCACAACACCCAATGGATTATTGGCCCTCATGTGCATGTCGCCATTTTGGTGGGTTTAACCATGACCTTATATTCGGCCATTTATTTTCTCTTCCCGATTCTAACCAATGGTGCCAAACTCTACAGTCAGAAACTGGCCAATTTCCATTTCTGGGCACATTTGCTTGGTGGTATTGGGATGGGTGCTTTTATGGGAATGGCGGGATTAAAAGGAATGCTTCGCCGTACCTTATATATGAATGGTGAATTTGACCTTTACATGATCCTGGCAGCTTTGGCTGGCTCGCTCCTCCTTTTTGCCTTCCTGGCTTTCTTCTACAATATCGTTATGAGTGTAGGAATCAATGGGGTAATTGGTATATTTACACCTGCCGAAACCAAAACCAAGGATTTGTTACCGGCTGAGAAATAATTTATCAGTAAAAAACCAAAAGCCTGCTTTAGTGAAATTCTGAGGCAGGCTTTTCTTTTTGAAGAGTAGTAGTTTTGCTTTTAAACAATGGCTTGATTCCCTTTAGAATGGTGAAAAACATTGGGTTTAATATTGCTTTACCTCGTTTTACATAATATTTTTCAAGCCAATAGTGCTTTAATGAGTCCCCGATTTTCATCAGAAATGGTATCAAAATATCCGCAATTGAAAGAATATGATAAGGTAGAATTATGATTTTAATAATTTGAATATATCGTAATATGCAGATAAACTGCACAATAGTAACTTAGTTTAGTCATTATAGTTTATTATTTAGTACTAAGTATTGCATAGTACTATTTTATGTATTATATTTGCAGCGTCGTTCAAAATTCTTATTTAATGGAAAAGGCAGATTCAACAATCGCTCAGATGCGGAAAGGCGTGCTCGAAATGTGCGTACTGGCTGCCATCAGCGGACAGGAAGCCTATGCTTCTGATATTTTGGAAAAGCTTAAGCAGTCGCACCTGATCGTTGTTGAGGGTACGCTCTATCCGATTCTCACCAGGCTCAAAAACGAAGGATTTCTTAGTTATCGCTGGGAAGAATCCAACTCCGGCCCACCCAGGAAATATTATTCAATCACTGCTTCAGGAAATGATTTCCTGGGCGAACTCCAAACCGGATGGAACGAACTCCATGGTGCCGTGAATCGCCTGATTACCAAAGAAAATAATTCAGAATCATCAAATACCGCTGAAAAATGAAAAAGAACTTCTCAGTAAATATTGGCAACAGGTTGTTCAACATCGATGATGATGCCTACGATTGTCTCAACAGTTATCTGTCCAGATTGCGGAATTATTTTTCAACCAATGAAGGTTATGAGGAAATTATTGCTGACATCGAGATGCGGATTGCCGAATTGCTCGATCAGCAGATAGCGCAGGGGCTGACAGTGATTGTATTGGATCACATTCACCAGGTGATAGCCGGAATGGGAGAGCCTGACCAGTTGTCTGATTCAGAGGACAACAGCACAAAATCTTATGCCGGCTCTAAATTGAATGGCAAACTTTACCGCGATCCTGTAAACAGGCAGATCGGCGGAGTTGCTGCCGGTATCGCTGCTTTTTTCGGCATTGATCCTCTTTGGATCCGATTAATATTTGTTGCTTCCACCCTGCTTTACGGCAGCGGACCAATTATTTATATTGTGCTGTGGCTGATTCTGCCCGAAGCGCAAACGACTTCCGAAAAGCTTGAAATGCATCGCCAGTCAATAAACATTGGCACATTGCGCGACGAACTTGCTTCTGCCGGATCGGGCATAAAAAAAACCGGAAGCAGCCTTTTAAACTCTACAGGCAACCTGCTCAGATTTGCTACTGAAATACTAATCCGGTTGTTTCGCTGGGTATTTGGTGTTTTCTCAAGGATTGCCGGACTCATGATGCTTTTACTCATCATCGTGATGTTTGCAGGAATCAGTCTTGCATTTCTGATTAGGGAGCGAATGGAATTCGGTGATTATACGCTTAATTCAACGACGATGGTGAATGCATTTCAATGGATGCTGCCCGGCGTGGCTGTCAGCTGGCTGGCCTTTATTTCCATCGCATTACTTCTTATTGCATTGTCAGGATTTATGATCTATTTTGGCCTCAGACTGTTGCTGAAATGGCCACCGCTGCGCTGGCAGGTAATTACAGGTTTTGTGCTGATGCTGATTGCAGGACTGTTGATCGCAGGAAGTGCCATTTTTCAGTATTCGCGATCAAACAAAGACACAGATTCCATTTCGGTTCGACGGAGCATGTTACTGGAAGGGGACAGGATTCATCTGGCTGCCGGATCGTATGGATTTCATGAATATATGGCCTCTTTGGGGAATGATACCACGTTGGTAAAGATAAATGATGTTTTGGGAGAAATCAGCCTCAGCCTGCGACCTGTTAATGAAGACAGTGTCATCGTTACACTCATCAAATCAGCTTCAGCACGGCTGGAATTTCCGGCAGTTCAATATGCCGGGAATATCAACTATTCTTACAGTTTTAAGGATAGTCTGATGACTTTGAATCCTTACTTTATTATTCCTTATAAGGATGGCATGCATTACCAGGAATTAAATGTGATTATCGGAATACCTGTGAATACTGAAGTTCAGATAGACAAAGAATTAAGCTGGAAGATAAGTTTCAGCGATTTCCTGGGAGATAGAGAAGACGGTGGAACTTACTTAATGACAAATTCAGGTCTGGAATTAAAAAAACAAACGGTTGAAAAACCGGATACGCTTAGGGTAGTTGTAGAATAGTTGTACCTTTTACTTCAGTGATTTTTGACGATCATACAGCACGAATCTGCATTCCGGATTCGTGCCGTTTTTTATGCTGGTATTTCGGTGCAAATGGCCCGGCCTTAGCTGCATAATTTGTTTTTAGTTAATTTCGCAGCCTCTAAATAATGCTACCTGCCTGCCAAATTAATCTTCATGAACGTTCCTGCAATCAATATTTCTGATTATAACTATCCGTTACCGGATGAGCGCATTGCCCGTTTCCCTCTCGAAAAGCGCGACCAATCGAAACTCCTTGTTGTCTCCGATGATAATATTTCGGCTGACCATTTCAGCCGGATTGCCGAGCATATCCCTGATGGAAGTTTGCTGATATTTAATGATACCAGGGTAATCAGGGCCAGACTGGTGTTTTTTAAGCCGGAAGGTGCCCGTATCGAAGTCTTTTGTTTGCAACCAGAAGGAGCTTATGGACAGACAAATCAGGCTACCTGGAAATGCTTCATTGGCAACGCTAAAAAGTGGAAAAGTGGTGAATTGAAAATGGAAATTTCGTCTCCCCGTGGGATGATAACTTTATTGGCAGAGCGCGGGCAGGCTATCGGAGATGCCCACATCGTTCATTTTAAATGGGATATACCAGCATTGCCTTTTGAGCAGGTGCTCGAGTTTGCCGGCAAAGTCCCTTTACCGCCTTATCTCAACCGCGAACCGGTTGAAAGCGATGCAGAGCGCTACCAGACCATTTATGCCCGTTTCAATGGCTCGGTGGCGGCCCCGACCGCCGGCCTGCATTTTACGCCCGAAGTATTGAAGAGCCTCGAAACGAAAGGCGGCAGCTTCGATTACCTTACCCTTCATGTTGGTGCCGGTACATTTAAGCCGGTGTCGGTTGCCGATGCACGCGAACACCAGATGCATGAGGAAGAGGTGATTGTGGAGAAATCATTCCTGTTGCGGTTGCTGCAAAACCTTCACGGAGATATTATCCCCGTAGGTACAACCTCCATGCGGTCGCTTGAGAGCCTTTACTGGCTGGGCGTAAAGATTATTAACGGACAAGAACCATCCGGTCAGTTCATCATTCATCAGTGGGAGCCTTATGAATCAGAGGTGAAAATTCCGGCTTCAGAGTCTTTGCAGGTCATTATTGACTATCTGAGCAGAAACAACCTGAATTCCATTCATGGCTATACCGGTATCATGATAGTTCCCGGTTACCGGTTCCGTATTTGTAATGTGTTGGTCACCAACTTTCACCAACCACAAAGCACTTTACTGCTGCTGGTTGCAGCCTTTATCGGCGAAAGCTGGAAAAAAGCCTACCAGTTTGCTTTGGAAAACGACTTCCGTTTCCTGAGTTATGGCGACAGTTGCCTGTTTTTCAGAAAAGAATAAATAATGTGCATAAATATTTCGCCTGAAAATCTTTTTATGTTATGATCTTTCTTTTAACTGGAACCAGTGGTTCAGGCAAAACAACAATGCTGGGCGAACTGGCTGAAATCTTCAGGAATCACAAACTAGTTGCCGGTGGTTTTACCGCACCCGGAAGCTGGCTTGGGGGTAAGCGCTCGGGGTTTGTGCTGCACGACCTTTATCATAAAACTAATTATCCTTTGGCGAAAACCGACAAATCAGGCACTAATATGCAGGGCCGTTTTGTTTTTGATGAAAAAACACTGGTCAGGGGGAATCTATTATTACAGCAGCAGGCCAACGGCACTATGATCGATTTTATTATAGTGGATGAAGTAGGTCCGTTTGAGTTCAGGGGCAGGGGATGGGCGCCTTCACTCGATGTTCTTGCAAAGACAGAAATTCCACAAATCTGGTCTGTAAGGACTGATCTTGTCGGGATCGTTCCGGAGCATTGGGGCTTCAGGCCGGCGTTTGTTTTTTCTGCCTTGACAGATAAGGCTGATATGGTATTCCGGAAGATTTCAGAAACCTGCATATTCCCATTGAGATGACTTCAGAAACAGCTTATACCGGAATTATTCTGGCTGGCGGGAAAAGTCGCCGCATGGGCACCGATAAGGGGCTTCTGCTTTTTCGCGGGAAACCTTTGGTGCAATATTCAATCGAACTTTTAAATAAGTTTTGCAGCCGTATTCTGATCAGTAGTAATAACCCGGAATACAACTCATTTGGTTATGAATTAGTTGGAGATCAATTAGCCGGTGCCGGTCCCATGGCCGGCATTGCAGCCTGCCTTGCACAAAGCAGTACGGAGGTGAACCTTGTACTTTCCTGCGACATGCCACTCGTCGATCCGGTTATATTTCAAATGTTATTGAAATTATCAGACGATTATACATTTGTAATTCCGCTTGATAGTCAGGAGCGGGTTGAACCATTGTGCGGCGTTTATAAAAAAGACAGCCTTTTGATTATGCATAAACTGCTTTCATTGCAAAGTTTCAGGATGACCGAACTTTTCCGACATGCCCCTGCCCTGATGGTAGGCCCTGAAGAATACCCTGTGCCGTTTCACGATAAGTGGTTTATGAACGTCAACACCATGAGTGATCTTGACATAGCCGGCAATTTCTGATATTTTCAGTTTGTGGCTCATTTAGCTGTTTAGTTTGCTAATTTAGCCTCCCTTTATTAAACCAAAAATATTGATGGAAGTTGCTGTGCCGGAAAAAGATCAGGGAATGCTGAAATTACCTGATGAACGTTGGATGAAAGCCGCGGTTGCCGGTGGACTCTGGGCAGCTTTCGAAATCATCATCGGCAGTTTTCTGCACAACCTGCGTATTCCTTTTGCCGGCAGTATTCTGGCTTCATTTGGCGTTGTACTGATGATTTCCTTTCATCGGTTATGGCCTGTTAAAGGACTAATCTGGCGGGCAGGTTTGATTTGTGCGCTCATGAAGTCTATTTCGCCAAGTGCCTTGATTTTAGGACCTATGATTGGCATTATGACAGAAGCCTTACTCTTAGAACTTTCTATCAGGACTTTTGGGTTCAATAAAGTTGGCTACCTGGTTGGTGGTGTCTTAGGCGTTTGCAGTGCATTGATTCATAAAGTTGTAAGTATCCTGATCCTTTACGGAAATGATATTATTGGAATCTATCTGAATATCTATAAGTTTGCGGTCAAGCAAATAGGTATTCCTGATGCTGACCCGTGGCTGGCTGTCTTTGCTCTTCTGGGTATCTATTTTATAGTTGGAATTACAGCCGCTACCATCGGACTTTCCATTCCTGTTGGGGACAAAGGAACAGTTGACGCCCGGTTTCATGATGATAAGCAACTTCAGTTATCGCCATTTACTGCTGTAGTCGGCAAGTACTCGCTGCTATTGCTTATGTTACATTTAATCTCCATTCCGCTGTTAATCCTGCTCATTTTGAAAACCGGTCTTCTGACGGGCACTTTAGCCGTTATGCTGTGGGCTTTTTTGTTATATCTGAAATACCCCTATGTTTACAAACGATTCCGTAAGCCTGTATTGTGGATGCAATTCCTGATAATCATTCTGATTGCAACATTTTTCTGGGAGAAGCAATGCGACTATTTTATTTGCTTTAGCATGAATGGTTTAAGGGCTGGTCTGACTATGAGCCTGAGGGCCATTGTGGTAATCATGGCTTTCTCAGCTTTCAGCGTTGAACTCCGCAACCCGGTGGTCAGGGGTTTTCTTGAGAAAAAAGGGATGCAAAATCTCTATTTTGGAATCTCCATCGCTTTTGCCGCGTTGCCATACATGATTGCTCAGATTCCCGGGGCACGCCAACTGATAAGGCATCCCATAACAGCAGTTGCCAATGCATTGCAGAGCTCGCAGCAATGGCTTGATCATCTGCAAAAGAAAGAACCACAGGTTTAACCCGGCCTTATTTACTGGGTTTTCTATTTTTTACAACTGTTCATCAAGTCATTCAGATTGCTTAATTTTGAACCATAAATTAACGACCGAATATGCCTGAAGTGCTGACAAGCAAAAAGAAACATGCTGATCCCGATCCGGAAGTTGAAATGTCGTTCTGGGATCACCTTGACGCCCTTCGTGGACTGCTTTTCCGCTCTGTTATTGCGGTCGTGGTTTTGGCGATTGTGGCATTTTTCAACCGCACATTTATTTTTGATAAGATTATATTAGCCCCCAAAGATTCTGGATTTATCACCAACCGTTTTCTATGCAGAATAGGCGAATGGATGAATGTTCCTTCCCTATGTCCTTCGGCTCTTGAACTTAAAATTATTAACATCGATCTGTCCGGTCAGTTTACCACCCACATGTACATCAGTTTTTTTGCAGGTATGGTAGTGGCTGCTCCTTATATAATATGGGAAATATGGCGGTTCATCAAGCCGGCATTATATGAAAAGGAACGTAAATATTCATCTGGTGCAGTTGTCAGTATGTCGGTGCTTTTTATACTTGGTGTAATGTTCAGCTATTTTCTGATTGTTCCGCTTACGCTTAGCTTCTTTGGTTCCTACCAGGTCAGCGAGGCGGTAAATAATCAGATAGCACTCTCTTCATACATCAGTACCGTTGTTTCGGTGACGGTTTCACTGGGTGTGGTTTTTGAGTTGCCCGTATTTGTCTATTTTCTGACAAAAGTTGGCATCATTACCCCTGAATTTCTGAAGCGCAATCGTAAATACACCATCGTAATCCTTCTTACCATTGCAGCAATTATAACGCCTCCCGACATTATAAGCCAGATTCTCGTTGCAATCCCACTTTATGCACTCTACGAATTGAGTATCCTGGTTTCACAGCGAATCAGCAAACAAAAACAGGCGGGTGCCTAATGTGTAACCTTTTGTTTGCTTCTGCGTCAAACTTTCCGAAACAACAATAAACTACTATGGCAGAGACAAAATTGTACCGCTCCATTCACGGACGGGTTATTGGTGGGGTGGCCAACGGATTGGCCGATTTCTTCGGAATGGATCCCACGATCGTTAGGCTTATTTTTGTATTGCTGGCTGTTTTCGGTGGTGGCGGAGTGCTTCTGTATATTATTTTATGGATAGTGCTTCCTGAGAAACATGCCTTTAGCACATACAATGCTTACAGCACACCTTCTTCACCGCCATCTTCTTCATCACCAAACTCCGATTTGGGAAGTAATGATAGCGGTGTTGGTGAAACCTTTGAGGGATTTGAAAACAAAGAACGGGGATTTACTCCGGAGCCCGGTCAGGTAGCCAAACGGAAATTTGAAGGTAGTCTTATCGGAGGACTCATACTTATTCTGATTGGTGTTTTCTTTCTTGCTGAAAAATTCATACCGAACATCAACTTCGGCGATTTCTGGCCTTTACTGCTGGTCGTTGTTGGCCTTGTGCTGATATTCAACAGCTTGCCAGGCAAAAATAAAAACCGCGAAGAGAGCGGCGAGGTTTAATAAATACCAATATTTCACTTAAAGTTTAAAACCGATGAGCTATCGTAAAATATTCTGGGGAGTAGTCCTTGTTATAATCGGGATACTCTTTATACTTAAGAATGTAGGTGTTATCTACTTCAATTGGTTTACCATTTGGAGGCTCTGGCCTTTAATTCTGATCCTTTGGGGTATTTCACTCATACCTGTCAAGGATTATCTGAAACTTATCTTTTCCGTTGCAGCCATCGGATTATCGGTAATTCTTGTGAGCCGGTATGACAAAGAAGGATACTACAATTTTGGATGGAATAATAATCATCATACCGATAAAAACTGGAGTGATAATGATTGGAGTGAGGGAACCTCAGAGCAGGTGCTTTTTCAATCATATGATTCTGTAATTCAGCGGGTTCAACTTAATCTTGATGCAGCCGCCGGCGATTTCAGACTCGAAGGAATTTCACCTGCGGATAAGTTGCTCACTTTCGAAAAAAAAGGAAACATTGGCAACTACAGCATGACCTCCGAAGGAGACAGTGCCCTTAGGACAATAAATCTTAAAATCGAGGATTCGAAGGTGAAATTCCACAATGAGGGAATGCGGGTTAAACTCGAATTAAACCCCAAACCAATATGGGACTTTAACTTCGATATTGGAGCAGCCAGTATCAATTTCGATCTCAGCAGCTTTAAAGTTGGCAAACTTAGTATTGATGGCGGAGCTTCCTCCATCAAAATGAAACTGGGAGATCTCAACATCCTGACTGAGGTAGACATTGAAGCCGGAGCTTCTTCCATTAACATTCTGATACCTGAAGGTGTTGGTGCCGAATTGCGGACAGAAACCGTTTTTTCAAGCCGTAGTTTCAAAGGCTTTAAAAAGGTAGGCGATGGCCTATTCAGAACTGATAATTTTAGTACTGCCGGAAAAAAAATCATGATCAGCGTCGATGCCGGTGTCTCGAGCGTCAAAGTTGACAGGTATTAATCAGTTTGAATGAATAATGAAACCGCCGGATCTGTTAAAGGTCCGGCGGTTTTTATTAATGCACTGCTATTATTCAATTTCTGGTGTGGCTATTGAACATTCTTTTCCTAAAAAAATGCTGAGCAACCTGCACAATTCATCCGGTGCATCGGCATGAACCCAATGCGATGCGCTGGCAATGGTCTGCACCCTGGCATTTGGGAAGTTCAAACTGATTAATGGAAGGTCCTCCTGATTGATATAATCTGATTTGCCGCCTTTAATAAACAGGGTAGGTCCGGTATATTTTGCATTACTTTCAATACCATCGAACACGCAGTCCATATTGCTACTGATCGCGGGCAGGTTTAGCCGCCAGTCGAATGTATGCCTGGTTTTCCGGTAAAGGTTTTTCATAATAAAAAGCCTGATTCTTCTGTTGGGAATGCTTTGTTCCAACAGCGTTTCTACCTCATCGCGGGTACTTACAGTTTCGAAATTAACGGCCATCATTGCGTTGATCATATCGAAATGGACGTTACGGCCCGGATACTTTCGGGGGCTGATATCAACCACCACCAGTTTTTCAACCATTTCAGGATGCTCAAGTACAAAGGTCATGGCAACTTTACCACCCATTGAGTGTCCAATGATTATTGGCTTTTCCAGTTCATGCTCTTCAATAAATTCGTGCAGGTCGTCGGCCATTGCTATATAATTGAAAGTAGGACTGTGGGGCGATTGGCCATGATTACGAAGGTCGGGTATGTAAACGGAAAATTTCTTAGCCAGCCGTTTTCCCAGCGTGACCCAGTTGTCGGAGATGCCAAAAATTCCGTGAAGTATGATGATTGGTTGGCCTTCGCCAAAGTGACGGTAGAAGAGTTTCATCTGATTATTTCAGGGTTTTAAGAGTTTCAGGGTTTCAAAGTTACAAAGATACAGGGTTACAGGGTTACAGGGTTTCAGGGTTTCAATGTTTCAAAGTTTCAAAGTTACAGAGTTCAGGTGGCTGAGTGTTTTGCGACATAATTGTGTTTAATGACGAATTGATAATTCGCAAAATGTATCGAAGCCCAGAGTTTAGGTGGCTGAGTAGTGAGATCCACAATCCGAAATCCCCAATCCGAAATCCGAAATTCAGGGTTTCAGGGTTTCAAAGTTTCCTGAGATCCACAATCCGAAATCCCCAATCCGAAATCCGAAATTCAGGGTTTCAGGGGCTTCAAAGTTTCCTGAGATCCACAATCCGAAATCCCCAATCCGAAATTCGAAATTCTGGGTTTCAGGGTTTCAAGGTTTCAGGGTTATAGTGTTGGTGGATGAGAAGTGAAATCACCAATCCGAAATCCGAAATCCGCAACCCGAAATCCGAAATCCGCAATCCGAAATCCGCAATCCGCAATCCGCAATCCGAAATTCCTAATCCGCAATCCGAAATTAAACCGGAAGCCACGGTTTTAGTTCCCTCAGATAAAGTTGAATAGTAGTTCCGAGTCCAAAATAAAGTGCATCAGCAATCAAAGCATGGCCGATAGAAACTTCGAGAAGGTTTGGAATATTTTGTGCGAAATACCTCAGGTTATCAAGGTTCAGATCGTGACCTGCATTCAGCCCCAGACCTGATTTTAGAGCTTCTTCTGAAGCTGCTATAAAAGGGGCAATTGCTTTCTCTCTTCCAGTGTGATATTGTGCGGCATAGCTTTCAGTGTATAATTCAATGCGGTCGGTGCCTGTCGCTGCGGCAGCTTCAACCATCCGGGGATCGGGATCAACAAAAATGGAAGTCCTTATGCCATGCTTATGAAACTCACTTACAATGCCTGTCAGATGATCGCGGTAAGTGATTGTATCCCAGCCATGATTTGAGGTCAGGGCATCGTCCGCATCCGGTACAAGTGTTACCTGAGCCGGTTTTATTGCTAAAACCAGTTGAATAAATGCTGATCCGGGGTTACCTTCAATATTAAATTCAGTGGTAACCAATGGTTTGAGGTCATACACATCCTGATAACGAATGTGCCGCTCGTCAGGCCTGGGATGTACCGTTATCCCCTGGGCACCAAACCTTTCGCAGTCCATGGCCACTTTTAGCACATCCGGCAGATTGCCACCCCGGGCATTTCTGAGTGTTGCAATTTTATTTATATTTATGCTTAATTTTGTCATATCTATGTTTTTGATGATGCAAAGTTAGAAATTTAACCATCATTAGGGCCGGACACAGAATTTGCCAATTACCAAACAAGCCTGTTTTTATGAGATTTACATTGTTTTTGTTGATTCTTATCACGCTTTCATGTGTCCGCGGAGGCCAAGATCAGGACATGCACGTGCTGAAGCAGGAGATTGAAGATACCGAACTCGCTTTTGCCCGCCTGGCGATGGATAGTAGTATTGAAGTTGCATTTAGTGCCTATGCAGCCCCGGATGCCGTGCTGAAGCGAGGAAACAGGCTGATCCTGGGGCGTGACTCAATTGTTGCCTTTCTCTATAAAAACAAACAGAAAGGAGCCGAACTCAACTGGCTCCCTGAATTTATCTCTGTTTCGAAATCAGGTGACCTCGCCTATACTTATGGAGGGTATGTTTATACTTTTCCGGATTCTTCCGGCGTTATTCATAAGCAGGAAGGATTTTTCCATACGGTCTGGAAGCGTCAACCCGATGGTAAATGGAAATTTGTGTGGGACTAGACTGGGTTCCTTCTTTTATATCCTGATACTTTACGGACTTGTAACCGTTAATTGATTAAGTTTGTACCAGTAACAATTAGTAATAAGCTTATGCTAGCCAAGGAACTTATCAGCGATTCGATAATGCCACTGAAGACTTCCGACAGTGGTCTGATCGCGCTTAACTGGATGGAGGAATTCAGGGTTTCACACCTGCCCATTGTGAATGACTCTGACTTTCTTGGATTGATTTCAGAATCAGATATTTACGAAATGAACAGTTACGAGGAGCCGCTGGGGAACCATGTTTTATCGTTGTATAAGCCTTTTGTAACTGAAAATCAGCATGTTTACGATGTTATCAGGCAGGTGCATGAACAAAAGCTAACCCTGATACCCGTTATTGATGATAAAAACAAGTACCTTGGTTCCATTACCCTTCAATGCCTGGTCAAGTATTTTGCCCGGCTTGCTGCTGTTGATAATCCGGGTGGAATCATTGTGCTTGAGATGGGTATCCGCGATTATTCACTGAGTGAAATTGCCCGTATTGTTGAATCGTGTGATGCAAGTATTCTGAGCCTGTATGTCACCACATTGCCTGATTCCGCCAGAATGGAAGTGACTATTAAAATTAACCGTATGGATATAGGGCCTGTTATTCAAACCTTTATCAGATTTGACTACCTGATTAAAGCTTCATTTTTCGAGGGTGAACTCACCGAAGCCCTGAAGGATCGTTATGATTCTCTCATGAAATACCTCGATATCTGATCGTTACACATGGTTTTATATCGAAAACTGTTTCTTCTGCTCGCTATTTATATTACGTTTTGTCCGCTGCTTCCTGCTCAAACCAGCGAAGTTTACGTTGTCGGCGACATCACCATCATTGGGAATAAGGTTACGCGCAAGGCAATTATAATGCGGGAACTGGAATTCAGCCGGGGTGATACATTACCCGCTGAAAGAATAGGTGAAATTATTGCAAAGTCGGTAAAAAACCTGTTGATCCTGCCGCTGTTTCATTTTGTAACCATTGATACATCAGAGAACTCCATACCCGGCATACTAAATTTTACCGTAAATCTCACAGAGCGCTGGTACACCTGGTTATGGCCTGTTTTCGAACTGTCAGACCGTAACTTTAATACCTGGTTCGAAAGGGGCGATGTTACCCGTCTTTCCTACGGGCTATTTTTTCAACAGGAAAATTTCAGGGGACGACTCGAAAAACTTCACCTCAAACTGAGACTTGGTTATCAGCAGGAAGCAACTTTTTTGTACGAGAAACCATACCTGAACCGGCAAAAAACGATAGGGGCTGGTGTGCTGTTTTCATTGAGCAGGCAGCGTGAAACGGGATACATAACCGAAAAGGATAAACTCCGCTATTACCGGGCTGATGATTTTCTGCTCCGCACTTCCGACATTGCTGTATTTATGCGTTGGCGCCCTGACATACATTTTTCGCATACAATACAGTTCAGGCATAACATGTCGAAAGCAAGTGATTCACTGTTGCTGTTGAACCCTTATTTTACAAAGTACGGAAAAAGCACTCAGCAATTCATGGAACTGTCGTATCTGTTGAAAGCCGATTTCCGCGACCAACGCGCTTATCCGCTCAATGGCTGGTATGCAGAAGTATTGCTGGCTAAAAAAGGGCTTACCGGTTCCGATGATCTCGATTTCGCTTCCGCGAAGATTGTCCTGAGAGGATATTATAGGTTGAACCATAACTTCTTTTTAGCTGGCAGCTTTACAGGACAATTGATCACAAAGACTAATTTACCCTATAATTTTTCACAGGCGCTGGGATATCGGCGCGATTATGTGAGGGGTTATGAATATTATGTGATTGATGGCCGCAACTTCTGGTTAACCAAGGTCAACCTGAAATATGCTTTGGTTAAGCCTGCTATGAAAAAACTCAGATGGCTGCCTTCCGACCGGTTCAATAAAGTTCCATACGCTGTTTATCTGGGTGCTTTTGCCGATGCCGGCAAAGTTGGCTCATCCGGTGATTCAGGTTTTAACAGTTTGCCGGGTAAACTGCTGAAGGGAATAGGCATCGGGCTGGACTTTGTTACCTATTATGATAAAGTGTTCAGGGCTGAGTTTTCAGCCAATGGGAAAGGTGAAACAGGTTTTTTTCTGCATTTTATGGCGGCCATCTGATTGAAACCTGACTCACTGTTGTACCTTTGCATTGGTAAGACCGCGACTGATTATCCGGATAAAATTCAAAAAAATGAAAATTGCACTTTTCGGAAAAAGTTTTGCCGACGACCGCTTTTTCTATTTTCAGCAACTGCTTGAAAAACTCGAACAAAGCAAAGTGTCGGTAACGATTTATGCTCCCTTCTACGATTTTGTCAAAAACAGGGCAATCTTCACCAATTCTCCTGAAATTTTCAATGATTACCGCTACTTATCAGGGAATGTTGATTTTTTATTTTCGATAGGCGGCGATGGTACCATGCTTGATGCCATCACACTTATACGAGATTCAGGCATTCCGCTGATGGGAATAAACCTTGGCAGAATGGGATTTTTGTCGAGCATTTCGAAAAACGAAATCGGTATAGCGATTGATGCCATTCTAAACAAAGAGTTTACGCTCGAAAAGCGGTCTCTTCTTTCTATCGATGTGCAAGGAGATCTTTTTGGTGAACTTAATTATGCACTGAATGAGTTCACCATCAATAAAAAAGACACTGGATCAATGATCCTCGTTCATGTCTATATCAACGAAATATTACTCAATTCATACTGGGCTGATGGTTTAATTATAGCGACTCCTACAGGCTCAACTGCCTATTCACTCAGTTGCAATGGCCCTATTATAACGCCCGATTCCGAGAATTTCGTCATTACACCTATTGCTGCGCACAATTTAAACGTCAGGCCGGTCGTTATCCCTGACAAGAGTGTGATTAAGATTAAAGTTGACGGACGGATGTCGCAATATCTGGCAAGTCTCGACTCAAGGTCAGTTGTTATCGATTCTTCGACGGGGGTCGTTGTTAGAAAAGCGGCTTTTTCTGTCAACCTGGTGCAGCCCCGGAGTTATAATTTCTTTGCAACCATAAGGCAGAAACTCCTTTGGGGACAAGATATCCGTAACTAATTCAGGGCAACAACTTATCATTACTTTCCGGTCATTTTTTTTTATACTTTTGCAAGCCGAATCAAGCGGTTAGGGACCGGATCGTATTTTTTTTATTCATCCGGTAAAAAAGGCCTGTTACAAACAGGGCCGATAAAGAGTATGAAAAGATTTTCAATTTTGTTTTTTTTGTTAGCCGGGTTGTCAGCTTATGCCCAGGACTATGGTGAAATCGGCATTTCAGCCGGTGGCATATATTATCTTGGTGACCTTAATCCCGGGAAACATTTTCTTCTGATGCAACCAGCTTTCGGTGGTTTTGTAAAACATAACTTCAATGAGAGGCTGGCAGTTAAAGCTGGCCTGACCTATGGCACCATTAAAGGCGACGATGCTGTTTCGAAACAAAATCCATTGCGAAACCTCAATTTTCAAAGTTCAGTTACCGACATTTCAGGCACTTTCGAGTTCAATTTTTTCAACTACTTTATTGGTAGTCAGCGTTATTTTGTAACTCCATACATGTATGGTGGTGCTTCGGTTTTCATGTTTAATCCAAAGGGGAATGTAAACGGAACGTTCATGGAACTCAGGCCCCTTGGCACTGAAGGCCAGGGAAATGTTGCCTATCCGGCACGTAAACAATACAGCAAAATCGGGTTTGCCATTCCTTTTGGTATTGGAATAAAATACAGTCTGGGTAGTTTTGTGGGCTTATCGATTGACTGGAGCATGCACAAAACTTTTACCGATTATCTGGATGATGTCAGCACAACCTACTACCTCGATCTTGCGGGAACTACACCGGGTGAAGTCACTGCAGGCGCGCTGGCTTCAGATCCTTCCCTGAGGCACAATGCCGGAATGCAGCGAGGTGATTCAACAAACGATGACTGGTATTCAGTAATATCTGCAAGCATCTCGCTCAGACTTAATTACCTTGAGAAATCCCGTTGTCTTAACATTTTTTATTAAAGCACTTAACAATTATTAACAACCCAAACTATCGGGTGTAAATGAATACAGCCTAATTTAGTTTTGTGATTCAAGGAGATGGATCTAAAAGAAAAAATTGACCTGGCAAAGTTGCCTTCACATATTGCCATCATCATGGATGGAAATGGCCGGTGGGCAACAAGCAGAGGCGAAATGAGGGTATTCGGCCATCAAAATGGCGTTGAATCGGTTCGGCAAACCTCAACCGCTGCAGCAGAGCTTGGAGTTAAGTATCTGACATTGTATGCTTTCTCTACAGAAAATTGGAAGAGGCCGAAATGTGAAGTTGATGCTTTAATGAACCTTTTGGTACTAACTCTTAATTCGGAACTTGGTACCTTAATGGACAATAACATTAGATTAAAGGCTATTGGTGATCTCAGTCATCTTCAGCAGGAATGCTACTCGCAGCTTATGGAAACCATGGAGAAGACCCAAAACAACAATCGTATGGACCTGATTCTGGCTTTGAATTACAGCGGTCGCTGGGAAATTGCTGAGGCTGCCCGCAGAATTGCCCGGGAAGTTGCTGTAGGTAAGCTCAATCCGGAATCGGTGAACCCGGATATTTTTGAAAAATATCTTGAAACATGTGATATACCAGACCCTGAGCTGCTGATCAGAACCAGCGGGGAAAACAGGATCAGTAATTTCCTTTTATGGCAGATTGCCTATTCGGAGCTCTATTTTTCTCCGAAACTCTGGCCCGATTTCAGGAAAGATGATCTGTATGAGGCAATTCTTGATTACCAGAACCGCGAACGTCGTTTTGGAATGATTAGTGAACAAATAAAACAAGTTACCGATAAATGAATTCCAGCCGCCGATTAATTGTTATCCTACTCTTCTTTTTCTCTATTGCTACGCAGGCGCAGATTCGCCTTGGCGACGACCTGAGCGAAATCGATTATTCAAGCCCCAAAGAATATATTATTGGTGGCGTTACCATCAGCGGAGTGCAGTTTCTCGATCCCAATGTTCTTATTATGCTTTCGGGCCTTCAGGTGGCTGATCGCATTGAAGTTCCGGGCGATAAAATCCGTAAAGCCATTGAAAAGCTATGGGCACAGGGATTGTTTGAAGACATCAGGATTTCTGCCACCAGCATCACCAACGACCTTATTTTCCTCGATATCCGTCTGCAGGAAAGACCCAGGTTATCGAAATTCTCTTTCAAGGGCATTCGCAAATCAGAAGCTGACGACCTGCGCGAAAAAATCAAACTGGTTAAAGGCGATGTGGTTACAGATAATGTCGTCATCAGAACCTCAAACATCATTAAAAAACATTTTACCGGTAAAGGGTTTTTAAACACTTCGGTTGATATTATCCAAAAACGCGACTCTTTGAAGTCAAACGACGTAAGCCTCACAATCAGTATCGATAAAGGCAGTAAAGTACGCATCGACCGTATCAATTTTACCGGCAACAGTCAGCTGTCTGATCTCAGGCTCAAACGGTCTATGAAAAGCACTAAAGATAAAGGTGTTTTCAGGCCTTTCAGAGCGCTTGATGATCTAATCCTGAAATCTCCCCGGAATCTCCTTACACTTAATGCTGATACCATTGTTGAATTCGCATCGGGGATAGTGACTGAAAATTTTAAATTCAGAATTTTTAAAGCTTCCAAATTTATCAAAGACGATTATGAGGCAGATAAGGCTTTAATCATAGCCAAATACAACGAAGAAGGGTTCAGGGATGCTGTTATTGTTTCTGATTCTGTTTCAAGGGTAAATCAGAATACAATCAGGGTTGATATCAAAGTTGATGAGGGAATCCGTTATTATTTCGGCGATATTAAGTGGGTTGGGAATACCAAATATTCTGCCCAACAGTTGAACGATGTACTCAAAATTAAAAGGGGCGATGTTTATAACCAGAAAGAACTGGATGCAAATCTAAACTACAACCCCAATGAAATTGACATCAGCACGCTATACCTCGATGATGGTTACCTGTTTTTCCAGGTCGTCCCGGTTGAAGTAAGGGTTGAAAACGATACCATCGATATTGAGATGCGTATCCGCGAAGGGAAACAGGCAACGATAAATAAGGTTATATTGAAGGGGAATACCAGAACCAACGACCACGTGGTTATCCGCGAGTTACGTACGCGCCCCGGACAATTGTTCAGCAGATCTGATATTATACGTACCACACGCGAACTTGCCCAGTTACGCTATTTCGATCCCGAGAAGATTGTTCCCAATCCGATACCCAATCCCAACGATGGAACAGTTGACATTGAGTACAATGTAGAAGAAACATCAAGCGATCAGATCGAATTGTCAGGAGGTTGGGGATACGGTAGGGTGGTAGGTACACTTGGATTGTCGTTCAACAACTTTTCGGCCAGAAATATTTTCAAGGGCAGTGCCTGGCGACCAATTCCATCGGGCGATGGTCAGAAACTGAGCCTACGTATGCAGTCGTACGGAAAGGGATATATCAGTTACAGTGCTTCCTTTACTGAACCCTGGCTGGGTGGCAAAAAGCCCAACTCATTCAGCGTAAGCTATTACCATTCGCTGTATTCGAATGGGGTTTCCAAATCGAAAGAAAACTATCAGGCGTTTAAAATTGATGGGTTAACGTTTATGCTTGGCAAACGCCTTGAGTGGCCCGATGATTTCTTTACCCTGATGAACCGCATCAGTCTGCAAACATACAATCTCAATAACTACGGAAATATTTTTGCTTTTGGTAATGGAAATGGAACATTCAACAACTTCAGCTATGGTATAACACTGGCGCGTAATTCAATCGACAGCCCGATCTTCCAGCGCTCAGGTTCCGAAGTTTCGCTGAGCCTTGATGTTACACCTCCTTATTCACTTTTCAGCAATAAAGACTATATAACACTGGATGACCAGGAGAAATTCAAGTGGATTGAATACCACAAATGGAAATTCAGTGCTTCATTATACAGGCAGGTTGTTGGTAATCTGGTGCTGAGTGCACGCACTAAATACGGTTTTCTGGGACTATACAACAACGATATAGGGGTGACCCCTTTCGATCGCTATTACCTTGGCGGTGACGGGCTTTCGGGCGCCAACAACCTCGATGGCCGCGAAATTATCGGAATGCGCGGGTATGCCAACGAAAGCCTTACACCTGATTATTACAAAAATAAAAACGTAGGTGCGACCATTTATAACAAGAGCACACTGGAACTCAGGTACCCGCTTTCACTTAACCCCAGTGCCACCATTTATGTAATGGGTTTTATGGAAGCCGGTAATGCCTGGAAAGATTTCAAGAGCTTTAATCCGTTCGCACTGAAACGTTCTGCGGGTGTTGGTGTTAGGGTATTTCTGCCGATGTTCGGTTTACTTGGCCTCGATTGGGGTTATGGCTTCGACGACGTGCCCGGGCTTCCATCGGCCAATAAAGGACAGTTCCACTTCTCAATCAACCAGAGTATTGATTAATAGAGAGTCTGAAAAGAATGAAGTTATGCGTGAAACCTGTTTGGAACACCGTTGAATTATGGCAGGTTTTTTGATTGCACGAAAACGAAAAAATCAATTAAATTAACCTCAATTTAAAACACAGAGGAGATAAAATGAAAAAGACTTTAATGATTACCGCTATTTTGATCGCGGCAGCCGCAACCTCTTTTGCCCAGAAATTTGCGTATGTTGACAGTGAGTTTATACTGGAAAGCATCCCTGAATATGCCGATGCAAAAACAGAAGTTGATGAACTCTCCATTCAGTGGCAGCGCGATATCGAGGCAAAATTCAGCGAAATAGACCAGCTCTACAAGAATTTTAAAGCCGAAGCGGTATTACTTCCGGATGATATTAAGAACAAACGGGAAGAAGAGATCGTTGCAAAGGAAAAAGTAGCCAAGGATCTTCAGAAACAGCGGTTTGGCAAAGATGGTGATCTTTTCAAACGCCGTCAGGAACTCATTAAACCCATACAGGAAAAAATTTACAACGCCATCGAATCAATTGCTACGACTGACAATTACGCTGTTATTTTTGATAAAGCCGGTAGTGTATCTATGATGTACTCTAACCCGAGATACGACATCAGCGAGGAAGTGCTCGACAAACTTGGCTATTCCTATAAAAGCAGGAAATAGCAATAAGTTATTCAGATGTCCGTATGCTGGTGTGTTGAAAATCAGATCGCGGGAAAGCCCGGTACATGAACCTGATGGAAAAGTTAATTCCATTTTATAACGGGATGATCACCATAACAACATATTAAGAAAATTTACTAATTTTGCACCTCAAATAAATCTTAACCCAGAACACTTTACAATGAAAAACATTTTAAAATTCTTCCTTATTCTTGCGATTGCTGTTTCAGCCATGCAGGTGAGTGCTCAGAAAGCCCAGAAACTAGGTCATATTAATTTTGCCCAGCTTTATGAATTGATGCCTGGTCAGGATACTATTAAGAAAGCTTTTACCGAATATCAGGGTCAGCTTCAAACCCAGTTTCAGGCCATGCAAACTGAGTATGAGACAAAACTTACTGATTACCAGAATAATCAGGCTACCATGTCAAACATAATTAAGCAGACAAAGGAAAAAGAAATAGTCGATCTTCAGAAACGTATTCAGGAGTTCCAACAGACAGCTCAGGAAGATTTACAGACTAAGGAATCTGAACTTACGGCTCCGGTAATCGAAAAAGCACGAAATGCCGTTAAAGAAGTTGCTAAAGAAAATGGCTACACCTTCATCTTTAACTCAACTGAAGGCCTCCTGCTCTACACCGATTCGGCTGATGATATTATGGTCATGGTTAAGAAAAAACTTGGTTTAAAATAGTCAGACAACTTTTATAAAAAATAGAACCACCTGAATATGTGGTTCTTTTTTTTGGCCTGGTTTTTTCTGATCGTTCTTGCCAACCTTATCTTTCAGATATTTATAATAAATCCGGCCAAAAGATCAAACTATTATCTTAAATTTGGAATGGTTTGTTAACGGCAAAAAGTTAGCAGGCCATTCTACTTTTATTATATTTTACCTATCCCAAAAAGCAAGGCAATATGAAGAAATTTACCTCTCTTTTCAGCCTCATCACCTTGTTGCTGATTATGTTCTCAGTGCTTTCATTCGCACAGAAAGTCACCTTTGATAAGAAAGCTAATAAGACCTTTCACAACGAAGTGCCTCAGGATGCGTATATGCCTTCTCCATTTGGTGCTCAGCATAAATCACCTGCTAAAAAATGGGAGACTTCGACTTTCTTTGTTACACAGGTAAATGTTGACGCTGATGGATATAATATTCTCGGCGATGCAGCCAATGAGCCTTCTCTGGCCGTTGATCCTCTCAATCCTGATCACATGGCCATCGGCTGGAGGCAATTCGATTATATAGGAAGCAATTTCAGGCAGGCGGGCAATGGATTTACGACCGATGCGGGTATAACCTGGACTTTTCCGGGTGTCATTGACCCCGGGGTGTTTCGCTCTGATCCGGTGCTCGAAGCTGATAATCAAGGAATATTTTACTACAATAGCCTCACTTCAAGCGGAGGGAGCTATTTTTGCAGGGTGTATAAGAGCGACAATGGTGGTGAAGCATGGGACAATGGAACTCCGGCCCAGGGAGGCGATAAGCAATGGATGGAAATTGATAAAACCGGTAGCCCTGGCGAGGGAAACATCTATGCATACTGGACTTCTTACTATAGTTATTGCTATCCTGGCAATTTTACCCGGAGCACGAATAGCGGGAACTCCTATGAAGATTGTATAACCGTTGATGGAGACCCTTACTGGGGTACACTTGCTGTAGGCCCTTCAGGCGAACTATATATTGCCGGTGCGGGATACAACGATGGCATTGTAGTAGCCAGAAGTAACAATGCCATTGATCCTGAAGCCTATGTTGCATGGGATTATTATACCCAGGTTTATATGGATGGTGCTATGGGTGCAGGCCCTGAAGTGAATCCGGCCGGGTTACTTGGCCAGGCAAGCATTGCAGTCAATACGGCTCCCGGCCCGGGTTATGGTAATGTTTTTGTACTCGCATCAGTCGGTCGGCTTAGCAATGGAGATCCAGGCGATGTGATGTTCGCTAAAAGTGAGGATGGAGGATTAACTTTTGGTAGCCCGATCCGCATCAACGATGATCCTTCATTCAGCAATACGCAGTGGTTTGGAACCATGTCGGTAGCGCCAAACGGGCGGATTGATGTGGTATGGCTCGATACGCGCGATGCTCCGGCGTTAACCCCTTTGTGGTCGGCACTCTACTACTCCTATTCCCTCGATCAGGGTGAAACATGGTCGGACAATGAGTTGCTTTCTGATTCTTTCGACCCTCATGTAGGATGGCCGAACCAGGAAAAAATGGGTGATTATTTCGATATGATTTCTGATAACGGGAATGCCCATCTTGCATGGACAAACACCCTGAATGGAGAACAGGATGTCTATTACGGCCGTATTACCCCGGTAATTACCAATATAACTTCAGCTGATGTGCAGAGCCCTATACTAACTTTTAATGTTAACCCAAATCCCTCTGCCGGGAGTACCAGGCTTAGCTATAATCTGGCTAAAACCTCAGACGTTAAACTGGTTTTGTATGATATTACAGGCATGGAAATAGCTACACTGGTCAATTCAATCCAGCATGCAGGAAGTTATTCGGTTCAACTGGATGGCGCTAAACTGAGCAATGGAATCTATATCTGCAGACTTACAGCCGGTGGTCAAAGCAGAACCGCAAGACTGGTCAGGGTGGGTGCGGATTGATATCGTTGATCATCACTGTTGGAAGAAAATTAAGAGATTCTTCGCTTCGCCTGCCTGCCTGACGGCAATCAGGCAGGCTACCAATGATAACTTTATGCAATGTTCAGTATGTTAACTAGTTGCAAATTTAGCTCGTTAGCTAATCTTTCTGAACTCATTTTGCAAACGCTCGCCATTCATAAATTATCTGCCAAATTTAATAGATACTACATTGTCATTCCCACTTTAAGGCCCTTTTGAACGGTTGTCGAATTCATCCCACCCAGGATACTAACGCCGCTTTTTGGGCTAAAGCCCCGGTTATTGTTCGTTTTCATTACCCCCCGGCTGAAGCCGGGGGTATTTGAAACGATTCTTTCTTATATCGTCCAAAGTGATATGGCACTGAACTGGTTTTTTCTTTACCAAGTCAATTCAATTTCTCCGGGCTTCAGCCCGGTGCAGAATGCCAATTTATGCACTATCCCTGGCTTTAGCCGAAAATGTGCGTCTGACATTTCCGATATAACAGGCACATGATTATCATAATATGGTGACGCGTGTTTCCTAATGTGGGTCCTCATGCATTTGGTGGATTTGTACTGAAATTGTTAAAAAGTGGTTAACAATGTAAACCATTAACAATTTCAACTACTTTTGCCAAAAATTCGTTTATGAACTCTTTAGCCCACTCTCAGGCTGAACCACCGTTGGGACGCATTCTGTCAACCCTTGGGAAAGGCTATCTGCATCTTTTAAGGGGAAAACTCGGACATCTGGACATTGACCGTAATTATTTTGCATTGGTTCTGATTGATTCCCGGGATGGATTTATCAGCCAGCAGGAACTTGCCGGATTGCTTGATTCAGATAAGGTTAGCATTGTCAGGGTTGTAGATTATTTGTCTTTAAAGGGCTATATTACCAGAATTAACATAGCCGGTGACAGGCGAAAACACCATCTGTCATTGACCGATAAAGCAAAACTGGCATTACCCGAAATCAAAACCGCCATCAGTGAAATCAATGAGTTGATTCTCAATGGATTTGAAGAACAGGAAGTTTCAGCACTGAACGCATTCATTTATAAAATCAACATCAACATCAACGAAAATATTCAAAACGTATGAGATTTAATCTGTTACCTGTATGGGCCTTATTGCTGGTGTTTGCGTTGTTATCCTGTAAAAGGGGTCCAGACAATACTGTAAAGAAGGAGAAACCTCCTGTTAATGTTGATATTCTGATAGCAGGGAATACCGATTTTTCTTCTGATATTGAAGTAAACGGAACTGTTTTATCAGAAGAGATGATTTCCCTTTATCCTGAAGTAAGCGGACGTCTGATCTACCTGAATATTCCAGACGGAGCCCATGTAAAGGCCGGAACTGTTTTGGCGCGTATCAACGATGCTGATCTTCAGGCTCAGCTTCAGCAACAGAACGTTCAGCTCGAACTGGCCGCGAAAACGGAGCAGCGGTTAAAGCAACTGCTCGCGGTAAATGGAGTTGACCAGGCTACTTACGATGCAGCACTCAGCCAGGTTAACCTATACAATGCCAATATCAATATTTTAAAAGCACAAATTGATAAAACCGTTATAAGAGCTCCTTTTTCCGGCAGCCTTGGGCTCAGGCTGGTGAGCGAAGGTGCTTTTGTTTCCCCTTCTTCACTGATTGGAACGCTTCAGAAGACTGACAGGGTAAAGATTGATTTTTCGGTTCCGGAGGCTTATGAAAGTATGGTAAAACCTGGCAAAATAGTTGAGATAGAAACCAATACTGTTAAAGAGAAATTAACCGCGACCATCAGTGCCATTGAGCCTCAAATAAGCACCGCCACACGAAATATTAAAGTGCGGGCACGTTTGAACAATGGAATTCTAAGCCCCGGTGCTTTTGTTAAAGTGCTGCTTAACGAGAGAATAAGTGGAATAGTTGTTCCCACCAATGCTATTATTCCGGATGCTATTTCGAATCAGGTAGTATTGGTTAAAGGGGGTAAAGCAGTATTTCAGAATGTGGAAACCGGCATTCGGAATAAAGATGTTGTCGAAATTACAACCGGCATTCAGCCCGGCGATTCAGTAATTGTCAGCGGAGTGTTATTTGTCAGGCCTAACGGATTTGTAAAAATCAGAAAAATAAAGAATTAGCTTGATTTTTTAATGATTTAAAACCTGGCAGAAAATTCTCCCGGAATCCAAAAAATAATTTGCATGCAATTTAATTCTGATGATAATTGCCAATGAATATATCTGAACTATCGATCAAAAGGCCAATTCTGGCAACAGTGATGAACCTGTTTCTTATCCTGTTTGGGGTGATTGGTTATACATATCTGGGTGTAAGGGAGTATCCGGCTATTGATCCGCCTATGATTACTGTAAGTACTTCTTACGCGGGAGCAAATGCCGATATTATCGAAAGTCAGATAACTGAACCATTGGAGAAATCGATCAATGGTATTCCGGGTATCCGCACCATTTCATCAACCAGTTCGGTTGGGCGGAGCAATATCAACGTTGAATTTAATATTGATGCTGACCTTGAAGCAGCAGCCAACGATGTGCGTGATAAGGTCAGCCAGGCCTCCCGCAACCTTCCGCAGGATATCGATGCGCCACCGGTTGTTTCAAAGGCTGACGCCAACAGCGACTGGATTATCCTCATGGCGGTTCAGAGCCCTAGCAAAGGACTTCTTGAGTTAAGCGATTATGCAGAAAATGTCCTGCAGAACAAATTCCAAACCATTCCTGAAGTTAGCGGGGTAAACATCATTGGCCAGAAGCGCCCTGCCATGCGTATCTGGATAGATCCTGATAAATTGAATGCGTACAACCTGGCTTTCAATGATGTAACCGATGTTTTAAATAAAGAGAATGTTGAAATTCCTTCCGGGAAAATCTATGGCAATAAAACAGAACTTACCATCAGGGCCATTGGAAACCTGACTACAGAAAGTGAATTCAGAGAATTGATCATTCGTGCCGGTGAAAGCGGAATTGTGCGGTTAGGAGATGTTGCTATTGTTGAACTTGGCCCCGCAAACTATGAGCAAAGCTGGAAACTCAACGGGGTCAGTTCGGTTGGGATATCCATAACCCCTCAGCCCGGAGCCAATTACATCGACATTTCCAATGAATTTAATAGAAGGCTGGATGAAATTGTCAAAGCCCAGAAGGGTGATATTTCATTTACCATTCTTTTTGACACAACACAGAATGTCCGTAAATCGCTCAATGAAGTGGCAGAGACTTTATTGATTGCTATTCTGCTGGTAATTCTGGTTATTTTCTTTTTCTTCAGAAACTGGCTTATTGCCTTGCGCCCACTGGTCGATATTCCAATCTCCCTGATATTTACCTTCTTTGTCATGTATGTGTTTGGGTTTTCAATCAATATACTAACCCTGCTGGCAATTATACTGGCAACAGGACTGGTGGTGGATGATGGCATCGTTGTAACTGAAAACATCTTCAGGAAGATTGAAAAAGGCATACCGGTTCGTAAAGCGGCCATTGATGGAAGTAAGGAGATTTTCTTTGTGGTGTTGTCAACCTCAGTTACTTTGGCTATTGTATTTCTTCCGGTTTTGTTTCTTCAGGGTTTTGTGGGTAGCCTGTTCCGTGAATTTGGAATTGTGCTTGCGGTCGCTGTGCTGGTTTCAGCATTTGTTTCGCTTACGATTACTCCTGTGCTGAATATTTTACTGAACAGGCGGGGTGCGCAACATGGCCGTTTTTATAACAGCACAGAACCCTTTTTTACCGGAATGGAGAGTGGGTATAAAAATCTGATCACTAAATTTATCAGCTACCGTTGGCTGGCCTGGGTTATTGTCGCTATTTGCTTTGTCCTGGTATTCTTCATAGGCACCAACCTGCAGCGGGAAATTGCGCCTCTTGAAGACAAGGGAAATGTTCGCCTTCAGATCATTGGCCCGGAGGGTTCCAGTTACTCTTATATGATGGAAGCCGGTAATAAAATAGCTGACTTTATGATGGATTCAATTCCGGAAGAGGCGTTTTCATTTGTTGCAGTACCTGGTTTTGGAGGTGGAGGAGTAAACAGTGGATTCGGGCGGATTGGATTTGTCCCCGCCGGTGAACGCAGTCGAACGCAAAGTGAGATAGCCAGAGATATGGGTCAGAAATTCAGCCGGTTCAATAATGTCAGGGTTTTTCCCATCGAAGAGCAAACTATTTCCGTAGGCCTGGGGTCCAGGGGATCGCTCCCTGTTCAGTTTGTAATTCAAAACCTTGATTTTGAAAAGCTAAAGGAAATAATTCCTAAGTTTCTAGATGAAGCAAGAAACGATACGACATTTCAGAATGTTGATGTGAACCTAAAGTTTAACAAACCCGAGGTTGACATCACCATCGACAGGATAAAGGCCAGGGAGTTCGGGCTTACTGTAACAGACATCGCACAGGTTTTGCAAAGTGCTTTCAGTGGTAGACGGCTGGCTTATTTTATCATGAATGGCAGGCAATACGAGGTAATCAGCCAGGTTAGCCTGAGCAACCGGCAGTCCCCGGCCGATATTTCAAATCTTTATGTGCGAAACAATAAGGGCGAAAACATTTCTCTGGCTTCGGTCACGAAGATAGAACCAAATGCAAACCCACCATCGCTATACCATTATAACCGTTATAAATCTGCCACCATTTCTGCCTCACTGGCTGAAAACAAAACAATAGGTGACGGTGTAAAAGCTATGCAGGTTATAGCCGACAAGTTGCTCGATGAGAGTTACCAAACCTCTCTGAGTGGTCCTTCGCGCGACTATTCGGAGAGTGCCTCAAATACAGCTTTCGCTTTTATCCTGGCCCTTGTATTGATTTTTCTGGTATTGGCCGCTCAGTTCGAAAGTTTCAGGGATCCACTCACCATTATGCTAACGGTTCCTTTGGCCATCGCCGGAGCCGTGCTCAGTCTATGGATCTTCAATCAAACCCTGAACATCTTTTCAGAGATTGGTATGATTATGCTTATAGGATTGGTTACCAAAAATGGAATTCTGATTGTAGAGTTTGCCAACAAAAAGCGGCAGGAGGGCCTGTCAAAGCGACAGGCAGTAATCGAAGCGGCAACTTTACGTTTAAGGCCTATTCTGATGACCAGTCTGGCGACTTCCCTCGGTGCATTGCCCATTGCCCTTAGCCTTGGCTCTGCCGCTTCCAGTCGCATCCCATTGGGAATTGTGGTTGTGGGAGGAATCTTATTTTCGTTGATGCTTACTCTCTTCGTAATTCCGGCTGTATATACTTATATTTCAGGCAAGGGAGAGCATGAAGCAACTGATCCTGAAGAGATAAATTAATGCCTGATAAAACTTGTTGTGTTTTTTGGAAACACTTATAATTTGGGGAAAATTCAGTTTTAATACATTAAAACAATGAAATTCAAGTTTAAAAATCTGTTTCTGCTGCTTGGAGTATTAAGTGTTTCCTTTGTGCAGGCCCAGCAGTCCTTTTCCCTGAAAAGTGCTGTTGACACAGCGCTGTGCAACAATTTTGACATCCGTATATCCAAAAACAATGCTGAAATTGCCAGGATAAATAATTCTTATGGGTTTGCTGGCGGATTGCCTTACGTATCGGTCAATGCAGGCGATCAGGTTTCGGATAATAATATTAACCAGAAATTCAGCGATAATACTGAAAATAATATATCAAACCAGGACGGTAATGTTGTGAATGCCGGCGTCTCAGCGGGAATAATTTTATTTAACGGCTTTAAGGTTATTGCGACCAGAGAGAGACTTAACCGTTTGCAAAACCAAAGCGAAATTCAGCTTAATCAACAAATACAGGCGACGATTGCAGACATTATGGTGACTTACTATGATATCATCAGGCAGCAGGACTACCTTAAAATTATTCAGAATTCACTGGATGTTTCCCGGCAAAAACTCGACATTGTTGAAGTAAAGAGTAGAATTGGCATGGCCGATGCAGTTGAACTCCTTCAGGCCCGGACCGATTTAAATTCAGCAGGGCAGCAGGTAGAAATGCAATCTATGATCATAGAGCAGAATAAGGCCGATTTGTTGTTGCTTATCAGTGCCAGGAAACAGTTCCCTTTTGTGGTTACAGATACAATATCGGTTGATAAAACGCTGAAATTAGATTCCATACTGGGCTTTCTGAAACAAAATCCACAGTTAATGATTGCAGAACAACAGATACTGATTAACGAACAATTGGTTAAGGAAGTTTCCGCACAACGCTATCCTTCGGTAAAACTGAATGCCGGTTACGATTTTTATCAATCTGATCTTAGTAAGGGGAGTTTGCTGATGAACCGGAATTATGGCCCTACGGCGGGTGTTACATTGCAGGTGCCTGTTTTTAATGGCTTTATCTATAAA
>JBBQBC010000002.1:0-59243 GCA_038317155.1 Bacteroidales bacterium | reverse complement strand
TTATTGGTATAGGCGTTTAGACCACTGTTGTTATATTGTTTATATACAATCTTTTAGGCTCACTAAAAACCATCTTTTTTAGGAGTAAATCGAAGATTGACCCCATCATTGCACGTCTGTTATACCTAAAATGATACTCGTCAAGATAACCTTGTACTCGCTCCCTGGAACAATGGTGGTGTATTCCTCGCAACCAACCCTGAATGTTCATTATGTGAATATGCAGTTGTTGCATGCCTTTTCCCTTGTCCGAAGGTGTCTGTTCCAAGTTTGGATAATCCTTTTTCAATGGCAAATACCCCTTCCAAACGTCAGTAATAACGTGTGCGCCCTTACTGATATAGGTCTCAAAAAACGGTCTGAATTCTTTGCTCGAAGCACGGTCGATCACTTGTGCATAAGCACGCCCAACACCGCCTTTTTCTTCCAAAATTTCAAGTGCTACAATCACTAACTTCTTTTTGCTGTCCCCACTACGTCCTACTTTGCCTTTTTCGTATTCGCCAATCAGAAACTCGTCAATCTGGACTTTGCCTGCCAATTGGGTTTTTCGGCTGCTTGCCATTGCTTGTTGGATTTTCCACTTAAATTCCCAAACTGTTTTCTGCCGTAATCCAAACTCTTCAGACAATTCCAAAGAAGACATTCCTTTCTTTTTTGTGCTGATTTTGAAGCAGATATGAAACGCTATGAGTAATGAAAATTTTATCTTATCAAACATCGTTCCTGCCGTTGGACTTTCATCGTAATTGCATTTTGCGCAACGACGTGAATATGGCTTTTTACCTTTTCCATACTTCGTATGACCGCATTTCTTGCACTTGTGCGGACTCTCTGATGACCATTTTATTGCAGACAAATAGCTGTAGCAATCTTCGTCGGTCTGAAAATATCTATTAAACTCTATCGAATTCACGCCGGTATATTGTTTTCTCTTTTCCACGCTACAAAGGTAACGCACTTCTCTAAATTAACAGCGACTTAAGCGCCTATACCAATTTATTTATATTCGTCGCAACAAATTCTTTTACACAACAAAATCAAACGAATTTAAAAAGTGAAATTAGTTTAGGGGATGGGTTTACAGTGTAGCCCGTTACAACTTTTGCGTAACTTGACAGGCAATCAGCAGTAAACGACAATTTTCTATACCGCCAACCATTTTTTTATCCACTCACCCGGCTAACTCGTCACTCGAAAAACAGCACAAATTTATGCGCAGCGGAGGCACTTTTTACAAGCCTTCCCACCAAAAAGAGCAGGATTCCTCTACGCATTATTTGCCCTGAACTATTTGCTGTCCTTTAACTCCCTTACCAGATTTTTCACCCCTTCTTCAGGAGTTATCGGTGTGTAATTGAAACGCTTGTTGAATTTGCTGCTGTTGAAAAAATAGTCACGATCATACTGGTATGCCATTTCTTTCAATTCTTTCATGACGGGAACAAACAAACCGATCAATCCAAGCATCCAGTTGGGCAAAGCACTGAATTTAGGCTCTACATTCATCTCTTTTGCAAACAGCGTTATCCAGTCTTTGCCGGTTAACCTGACATCAGAAGTTGGCAGGTGCCAAACCTGACCATAAGCATCCGGTGCATTCCCAAGTTTGGCAGTACCACGGGCAGCATCAAGGGTGTTGGTGAAGTTGTGGACTTTGTCAGTTTTTGATAACCAGTTGGCCTTTTTGCCTTTAGCGAAATTTTTGTAAATCACTTCTACAAGCATGTTGTTTGCCGGCCCGATAAAATCGGCAGAGCGGGCAATTAAAGCGTTGCAGGTTCCTGCATCCATTTCCTTTTTCAGCATTGAGGCGATCTGAGCCCTCACCTCCCCTTTTTTACTGGTCGGCCTGATGAGGGTTTCTTCGATCATATTGCCCATAAGGTTGCGATCGTACATATACACATTGTCGAAAAAGACTAATTTGGCTCCGTGTTTTTTACAGCTATCAATCACATTTCGCATGACAACAGGCCACTGAGCCCGCCAAACTCTGATATTGTATTCCAGCCCTACGACAAGATAAACGATATCAGAACCTGCTACGGCCCTATCTACCTGTTCGGCTTTTGTAAGGTCAGCTGCCATCAGTTGATCTTTCGGGTTTACCACTTTGGGGTTTCGGCTTACCAGCCTGATATCGCTGGTATAGGTTAAAAGTTCTTTAGCAAGGCCTTTGCCGATGACGCCATTCGCGCCAAGTATTGTTTGCATAATTTTTCAGTTTAAGTTAATTCAGATTTTCACTGGCTACAGAAAAGTAAAAATAATCCTTTCCGGCCAATCCTGCAATTTCCTGAGACGTTTTGCTTAATAAGAAAAGAAAATCAGCCCTTAAAAGTTACTTTTAGGTGAGGCAAAATTGCCAAACTCCCCAAACTTATAATAACAAAAATTGGCGAATGGCTGATTCGGCAGGATTGGTGTCTTGGGGACTTGGTGTCTATTCTCTTTTATTGACTTTTCGGAGCAGGCGCAAACTTTCTGATGAACCGGGGAGATAAACAGGGGCTGCTTTTAGTGGCAGCCCCTGAAAATACTATTTCAACGCCTTCAGTGCTTCAGTTGCAGCATTCAGGGTTGGCTCAATTGAAATTTCACGGCCAACAGCACCTTTCATCCACTGTTGAGGTATCAGGCGGCCCTGTGTGTACATGCGGTTAAACTCAGCAGCCAATGGCTTGCCTTTTACCTGCTGTTCAACCTGGAATTCAATCAAATGACCCATAGGGTAATTCGAGAGGTATAGCGGGTTATCGATCATGTGTGAATAAATAGCCAGAATCGGTTCATCTTTACCACCCATGATTCCTGCATAGTATTTATTCCAGACCTCTTTAGCCGCTGAAATCACCGCCTCTTTCAATTGAGCCGGCGTAGCATTTGGGTTTTCATACATCCATTTCCATACTTTCATATCAACCAGAGAAACCCCCATAATTTCGTAGCACGACCAGAAATTGTCGAGTGCCATCATATTGTCCTTGTTGGGATCTGCATTGGGCATACCCAGCAGCTCAAGATCGCGTTTCTGGAAAAGGAAGGCGACTGCTTCGGTAAATGATGTATTTGGCACACCCTGAAGCATATAATAATCCACATCATTCATGGTTACAGTTTGCTCCACATTATGTCCGAATTCATGAACAGCAATATTATAGCCTTTGTAATCCATTCCATTTTCATTGATGCGGGTGCGGAGGCGGGACACATCATTGCGCATTTCAGCACCCCAGGCATGACCAGATCCCCGGGCAGGATCAACAGTGATCAGGGAAGTGATTTTAGCAGCTTTCTCTTTGTCCCAACCAAGCTTGATGAGGATATTAGTCATATCCGCTTCAAATGCTTTCGGGGTAGGGTATTTTTTTAAAGTAATGGCTGTGAGTTGTTCTTCAGGCATGCCGCCACGCGATTTGAAGCCGTTGTACCAGATATCAAATGGCTCCAGCGGGCGACCAAGTTGTTTACTGATATAGGCTGCAACCTCTTTTACCTGAGGGGAAGAAACAAATTCGGTGAAAAGGCGCTCAACATCTTCCTGCGGTATTTCCATTCCACCTTCGAAAGCCCGGCTGATAAAGGTTGGAAAGTTGGGGCTGTAAGCATCAATGGCTTTCATTGCCTGAAAATTATCGAGCAGCACCTTGTAACGCGTATCAGGCTCAGGCGTAATAGGAGCTTCTTTACCATCCTTATAAATTTTATTTACCTGCGGATTCCACGAATATTCATCCTTATTAATCACTTGCTGTGGAATACTCTGATCTATGATGTGTTTCATTACCGCATAAATCGTCTTTTGTTTTTCCAACCCGTTTTCGCCGGTATAGTTTGATTTCAGTTCGTCGCGCAGGCCCCAGTGGGTAATGAGCTTCATATCGGCCGGGAAAAGGAATTTTCCATCGGCATTCTGAAGTTTTCCCATATAGATGTTGTAATCTGAGATGTACGCATCGGCTTCTGTCAGGGTTTGAGATGCTTTTAGTATAATATCGGCTGGTACACGGGAAGTAAAGCGGTCACCCATGCGTGCATAAGCCCAATCCCTGCGACTCCAGGATTCGCCTTTTTCGGTTTTCTCTTTCAGTGGATAAAAAGGAAAATTGAGCGCGGTAAGAAAAGCGATTTTGTTGTTGAAGAAGTCATCATCCAGGTGAGCAGAGGCGTCGTAACTGCCAAACATCATGTCAACCGGTTCAATTTCAGGGCCTGTGATCTGAATCGGCTCTTTCAGCAGCACATCCATTTTATGAAAATAGCCCCTGAAAATTTCAAAATTACGCTCAAGTTTTTTGTAAAGGGTTTCTAGTGCTGCATCGTCAGCTATGAAGTTATCCTTGCAGAATTTCTCAAAATCGGCGGAAGTGCCATCGCTTTCGCGCCACAGGGCTGCTACCTGTTTCACACCTCTTTCAATCCTGAATGCAGATACTCCGCCGATGGAGTCTGTGAGGGCTTTGGTGATTTTTTCCACGGTGGGTTGTTCAATAAATGTCTTCATTGTTTCGTTTCCTGAAGCTGATGGTTGTTTTTTGCCACAACCACTAATGGCAAGCAAAGTTACCATTGCCATGAGAATGATGTATTTACGCATAAAAGGGAGTGTTTAGGATTGATGCAAATGTATTCAAAATATCACAATAGAAATGAAGTATAAAAATTGAGTCCACTTCGAAAAGTAAAAAATGTAAAAATGCCGCTAAAACACCATATAGATCTCGTATGAACGGGCTCGGGACACCAACCCAGCCTGAATGCTCAGGCAGACAGGAAGCACTAAAATTTGATTGGGAATCCCTTTTCTAACGGGGGTTTCAGCAAATATAGTTGCTGAGAAATAAACCCCGTTTATTCAGCAATCAGGGTTGCATCAAATGATCTGGCAAAAAAACCTGACTGCTGTCTATACTATTTTCCTAAGATGTGCCAGTTTCATAATTATTTCTACCATTTCCTCATGCGAGACCAGGTTGCAGTTGATTGTAAGATCAAAAAGATGTTCGATGGTATCTGTTTTTTTCAGGTTATCCCTTATCAATTTAAACCGTTTATGATCCATCTCTGTTAATTGCTTGAAGGTTTCTTCACGTTTCAGACCATGCCGTGTCATCAGCGAATTTAACCTCCATTCAATAGGAGCAATTAAATGTACATGGATGGCTGGGTGCAGGTCACTGGTTACGGCAGCTCCTCCTCTTCCCACGATAATAGCATGCCCGATATGCGCGGCATTCAAAACAACCGTTGCAATGGTTTGGCGTATTTTACGGTCGCTCTTGTAATACTTAGTTGACAAGGCTTGCAGTATTTCATCCATCTGGTTTCGTTCTAAGGAGCCAGCTATTCTTGAGATGGTTTCAGAATCCATATCCAACTCTCTTGCAGCATCCTGAATTATCTCCTTATTCACTATCAGCCAACCTTTACCGCATTTATCCAGTTCCTTTTTCAGCATGGTGGCAAGCGTATTAGCCTGACAACCAAATTCCCTGGAGATCGTTATAAACGGGACATTCCCTAAAATTCCGGGGTCATCGGTTTTTTTACGCTCGAAACTATCGGCCATTATTTTAAGCAACAGATTATCCATGATATTTTGATTAAAAACACGATAAATATAAGAGTTTTTTACCTGAAAATCAAAAAAATAAAAATTCTCATAACTAAATTATCATATTTTATTCTTCATACAACACAGAAAATCTTAAAAGGCAAAAGTTTATTTAGCCATCCAATTTCTCATTCTACGCTGCATTATTCATAAACTTCATTCAATGTACTGGAATAATGCAGGTTAACCCCGACTTAGAAAAAATTAAATTTTGGACCCAAATTGAGCGATTTGAAGAATAAAATCGCTTTATCGATAAGGAAATTGTAAGCAATTCACTGATAATCATTTTCAGGGTTCTGGTGAATTGCAACAATTTCCACATCGGGGTACACCTTGGTAAAGCGATTTATCGCTGCACTCCAATCGCTCAACTTAGGTTAGAAACGAAGCACACCAAAATTTTAGTTTTTCTTTATCGTCAGAAAAATTAGCTCTGCTGAGCCCTTGGGGTTCATACTATTAGGATAAAGATTTGCGTATTATTCGGGCTTCAATCAGCATATCTTCCGGAAACAAAAAAAATGCAGCCTTGTGGGGAGGCTGCATCATTACACAACAAAACCATTTAAAACACATTACACACACAAAACATATCTAACTGAAAACATCATGGTATATTGAGAACTCAGTTATACTTTTCGATGACGCAAAGTTAATATCGGTCAGGTGGCTGACTTGTTAACGAAACCTAACAAACGTTAAAAGTTGTTAATCAAAAACATCAAAATGCTGTCATGCACTTACCTTTGCACCTATGAACCGTCGGGTTATCATTTTTATTGCCATTCTTGTAAGTACCGCTTTGATTATTCTCACCGGCATACAGGCTTACTGGATACGTAGTGCCGTTAAGTTGCGTGAAGCAAATTTTCAGCGCAGCGTGGCCGATGCGGCCGGCGATTTGATGGTACGGCTTGAAAAGGCCGAAGTTGCCAGGCAGGTTAAAAAGAACCAGGCATATAACAGCCTGATGCATACCATTGATTCTTTGGATTATCTGATTTTTCAGGAATCGAAAAAACTTGGTATTGAGCCAGATACTGCTGGTTCATTCAACTATCAGCGACAACAGGAATGGAGTGAGGTTTTTGAGAATAATCAGTGGAAAATGGTTAAAAAATCAGATTCCGCAAAGTGGAAATATCCCGGATCAGGTAAAGAAATAAAGGAAAACGAGAAACTGAGCGAAAGGGCAGTGCAACTCAACCGAAAAAAAGCATTCCTGCTAAACCAGATGTTTGACGAAATGTTTAACTCGCCGTTCGTGCCAAACATCGAAAGCCGCATCACCAAAGGACAACTCGACACCCTGCTGCATCATATACTCAGCGATAAAGGGATTAAAGCCAAATATGAGTTCGGCGTCTTCAGCCAAGGACGTAATATTATGGTAATTGAAAAGAATCCCGGATTTCAGAAAGAACTGATGGAGGAAGGTTTCTTTTTCCAGTTATTCCCCGGTAACAATTACGCTGCACCAGACTATCTTCTCATCTGGTTTCCCGAACAAACCCGTTACCTGCTGGTACAGATGAGTGGAATGCTGATCATTTCGGGAGCGCTGATGCTGATTATCATCATCGCCTTTGTCGTTGTTATTATGTCGGTAATAAGGCAAAAGAAGCTGACTGAGATGAAAAACGATTTCATCAACAACATGACCCATGAGTTCAAAACCCCGATATCGACTGTTTCGCTGGCCTGCGAGGTACTCAACGATCCTGATGTAAGTAAAACCGACGAACTGGTTCATTCATATATCGATATCATTAGCCAGGAAAACAGAAGGTTAGGCGTATTGGCTGAAAAAATACTTCAGACTGCCATCCTTGAAAAAGGGCAGTTGAACCTGAGAAAGGAAAATATTGATCTGCATTCAGTTACTTCAGATGTCATCAGGAAGATCAGCATACAGGTCGAAATCAGGGATGGCAGCATTACTACTGATTTCAGGTCAAAAAACCCCGAAATTCTGGCTGATAAGGTCCACATCACCAATGTGATCAATAACCTGCTTGACAATGCCAACAAGTACACACCAAAAAAACCGGTTATTGTTGTTTCTACAGCAGACCAGAGAAATGGCGTGTTGCTGAGCATTTGCGACAATGGCATCGGAATAAACAAGACCAATCAGAAGAAGATATTCGACAAACTATACCGGGTGCCAACCGGCGATTTACACAATGTGAAAGGCTTTGGCCTGGGACTCAGTTATGTAAAATTGATCGTTGAAAAACACGGAGGAGAAGTTACTGTTGAAAGTGAACCTGGGAAAGGCTCTACTTTCAGGGTCTGGCTGCCTTCGGGGCTCTAAAAAGGGACAGGGGAGGATTAAATGGGACGAGGAACGGAAATTCAGGATTGATTGACAACGAGCACTTCGACTTCGCTCAGTGACCAATACGGAGAGGGGGGGACAAGGAGACCCGAAGAGCAACCTAAGTGCCAAAGCGATTGAGTTGTAAGATTCAATTACAAAACACAGGGCACATGGAGCGAAGCGGAATCCTGACCTCTTCGTCGGGAAGGCTCAGGGCACAGAGCATAGAGCACAGGGCACAGGGCAGAGTGACTGAATAAATGTTTAACTATGTGCCTATTATTAATCTATGATTCTATGTGTTGAAGATAATGGTGAATAAAGGCAGAAGAAAGCGAAAAACATTTTAATAAATTTTGAGGGCTTTTGTGGGATGGTATAACAATACTCAGGAATTTTTTAAACAATAATCATATTTGAATTATGGTAAATGAGAAAACAAGGGTTCTACTGGCCGAAGATGACCGTAACCTGGGTAATATCCTTAAATCGTACCTCGAAGCCAAAGGGTATTCTACCAAACTGTGTATCAATGGGCAGGAGGCTTATGACCTTTTCAGCAAGGAACAATTCGACTTTTGCATTGTGGATGTAATGATGCCGGTTAAAGATGGGTTCACCCTTGCCCGCGACATCAGGCTACACGACAAGAGCATTCCCATTCTTTTTCTTACAGCCAAATCTCTCGAAGAGGACAAACTGAAGGGGTTTCAGGCCGGTGCTGACGACTACCTGACCAAACCCTTCAGCATGGAGGAACTATTGCTTCGTATAGAAGCAATCCTCAGAAGGTCGGGGCATACGACCTCCGGAAGCAAAATATCCACATTCGGTAAATACACCTTTGATTATAACCTCCAGACCCTGAAGTGGGACGATCAGGAACTCAGACTAACTTCTAAAGAAACCGAACTGCTCAGGTTGCTCAGTGAAAATAAAAATGAGGTCCTCGATCGTAGTTACACCCTTAACAAAATATGGCAGGACGACAGCTACTTTAATGCCCGCAGCATGGATGTTTATATCGCCAAACTACGCAAATACCTGAAAGCCGACGAAAAAGTTGAGTTGATCAATGTGCACGGAGTAGGGTTTAAGCTGGTGGTTAAAGACTGATTTCGGATTACGGATTGCGGATTTCAGATTTCAGATTTCTGATTTCAGATTGCGGATTTCAGATTTCGGATTTCGGATTTCAGATTGCGGATTTCGGATGACAGATTTCAGATTGTGAATTTCGGATTTCGGATTTGCCTAATTCCTTTTGCCAACTGCCAACTGCTTTTTGCCAACTGCCAACTGCCAACTTTGGATTTCGGATTGCGGATTGCGGATTGCGGATTGGGGATTGCGGATTGCGGATTTGCCTAATTCTTATTGCCAACTGCCTGCCCGACTGGCCAAATGGATGTGACAGATAACAATCATTAGCCGGTCAGACGGGCTTTTTGCCAACTGCCAACTTTGGATTTCGGATTTCAGATTTCAGATTGCGGATTGGGGATTGCGGAACAAATACAATGAAAACATAAACCCTTTTCATTAATTGAGGCTATCAGGATTCATTACTTTGCTGTGCTTCAGGACAGATTAGTTGTGAGTCGCTTCTTTTGCAGATCAATCGTTCATTTCATGGTACATTACTTTAATAAATACTTAGCGGTGAGCACTCACTACTCATTAATCACAACTCATTTCTCATTTATTTCTTTTCACTCTTCACTCTTCACTCTTCACTTCTTCTTCCCTTTCTTTTTCCTCCGTTGTTCATCAGCTTCGGCCTCTATCACTAACGATTTCCAGTCGGCTTTTGATTCACTGGCCAGATCGAGGGTCATTGCATAATCGGCTTTTGTGATAGAAAGATGACTTATTTCGTTGCCGGTATATTCTTCAATAGCTTCAAGCAAAGGCTTTTCTTCAGGGCTGCAGAAAGAGATGGCTATGCCTCTTTTGTTTCCCCTTCCGGTACGTCCAACACGGTGAACATAATTCTCAGGTTGTTCGGGAAGGTCATAATTCACCACGTATTCAACCCCGGCAATATCAATACCCCTGGCACTGACATCGGTGGCAATCAGCACCATAAATTCCCCATCCCTGAATTTTTTCAATGCACTGATCCGCTCATTCTGATCTTTGTCGCCGTGCATGGTAAGGCTCTGAATTTCGACTCTTCCCATGGCTTCGCTCACCCGGGCGGCTCTTATTTTGGTGCGAACAAAAACCAGGATCCGGCTTTCGGGATGTTCTTTAATCAAACGCTCAAGAAAAAACCGCTTATCATCCATACCGATAAAAGCTACCGAGTGGTCAACATTTTTAGATACCGGGTCTTTGGGCGATATCTGAATGCGGATGGGATTGTTAACCATCGAATAGGCCAGTTTTTTTATAGCTGAATCGATGGTAGCCGAAAAGAAAAGTGTCTGCCGCTTTCGCGGAATCATACTGATGAGCTGCCTGATGTCGTGGATAAACCCGAGATCAAGCATGTGGTCAGCTTCATCAAGCACCAATATGTTAACCTTATCGGTGGTAATGTGACCCTGACTCACCAGGTCGAACATACGGCCCGGCGTAGCTACCAGTATGTCAACACCTTTCTCAAGGCGTGCGATTTGAGGGTCCTGCTCAACACCACCATGTACGCACAGGGTTTTTACCCTACTACCCTTCCCCAATGAATTAAAAACATCTGTAATCTGCAGGGCCAGTTCCCGGGTCGGCTCCATTACCATACAGCGGATTCCGGTTTCAGCATCCCGGTCAGCGATCAGCATATCGAGGATCGGAATAACAAAAGCGGCAGTTTTACCGGTTCCGGTCTGGGCAATGGCCAATACATCCTCGCCTTTTAAAATCGGGGGAATGGCCTTGTACTGGATATCGGTTGGCCTGGTGAATCCCGCTAAAGCCAGGTTCTTTTTGATAACCGGCGAAAAAGAATAATCTTCAAATCTCATTGCTGAATAACCCGGCAGTTTGAATTATGCTGTCAATAAAAACAGTATAGCGCCAGGTGCCACAAAAGTAATTCAAAATGGCGTTGCCTTCAAGCTTTTTGGTTAACCTTTATACAGGCAAACTTAAGGCTGCTAAAATAAGATAATGATTCCGGTCTTCGCCGGCATTCTCCTAATAGATTTTTATGGTTCTATTTGAAATAAATCCCAGTCAGGCCCCACTTCAAACCGACTCCTGAAATCCTGAATTTGCTCGTAATCCAACTCAATGGTTTTCATAAAGGGTTGATTTGCGGGTGCTTTCACCATTTCACGGCCTTTGAAATCGAGCACCAATGAATCACCGGAATGGGGTAAACCATGTCCATCATCACCAATACGGTTAACTCCAACACAGTATGCCTGATTTTCGATTGCCCTGGCCATAAGCAGCGATTTCCATACATAACTGCGGCTGGCCGGCCAATTGGCCACATAGATCAATAAGTCATAATCATACTTACCGTCAGAATAACAATTTTTACTCCACACAGGGAAGCGCAGATCGTAACAGACCAGGGGGTTAATGTTCCATCCTTTCAATTCAACCACTAATGGCTTGTTTCCGGCTGTAAAGCGAAGATGTTCATTCCCCATTCTGAAAAGGTGGCGTTTGTCGGCTGTTTCAAAACTCCCATCGGGTCGCATCCAGACCAGCCGGTTAAAAAACTTTTCATTTTCCCTGATGGTAACACTGCCGGTTATAACACAACCGAGGTTGGCGGCTGTATCAGCCATCCATTCCATAATCAGTCCGTTCATAGGCTCAGCCAGTTCCTGAGGATCGGTTATAAAACCTGTTGCAAACATTTCAGGCAAAACAACCAGGTCGGTTTTCCCAACAAGTGGTGAAAGGGTCTTTGTAAAATTGGCCAGATTGGCTTTTTTATCAGCCCAGACAATCGGTGCCTGAACCACGGTAAGGTTCAATTTTGGCGTAGCATCTGTTTTATTCATCGTAAAATGAAATTTTTAGCAATTTATAAAAAATTCCTTTTGTTTTGGATGATTGGATTTTTTTTAATGCAAGACACGAAGTCAGAGGTAGGAGGTAAGAAGTCGGAGGTCAGAGATCGGAGGTCAGAGGTAAGAAGTCGGAGGTCAGAAGTATAAATTCCGAATTCCGAATGCCCTTTGACATGGTTCGACATGGTTCGACATGGTTCGACAAGAGCTCACCAACCTAGAGCTCACCAACCGAGAGCTCACCAACCGAGAACTCAGGGACCAACGAATGACGAATGACGACTGACAGTTACGATATACGGTTTACGATTTATGATTTACGGTTTACGATTTACGATATACGGTTTACGATTTATGATTTACGGTTTACGATTTACGATTTACGGTTTACGATTTACGGTTTACGATTTATGATTTACGGTTTACGATTTACGGTTTACGATTTATGATTTACGGTTTACGATTTATGATTTACGGTTTACGATTTACGGTTTACGATTTATGATTTACGGTTTACGATTTACGATTTACGGTTTACGATTTGCGAATGTAGGATTTTACTTGTTGCCAACTGTTTTTTGCCAACTGCCAACTGACAATTTTGGATGACAAAATCAGAAGTCAGCCCTTCGACATGGTTCGACATGGTTCGACATGGTTCGACAAGAGCTCACCAACCTAGAGCTCACCAACCTAGAGCTCACCAACCGAGAGCTCACCAACCGAGAGCTCAGGGACCAACGAATGACGAATGACGAATGACGAATGACGAATGACGAAGGACGAAGGACGAAGGACGAATGACGAATGACGAATGACGAATGACCGGTTTACGATATACGGTTTACGATTTACGAATGTAGGATTTTTACTTGTTGCCAACTGCCTTTTGCCAACTGCCAACTGACAATTTTGGATGACAAAATCAGAAGTCAGCCCTTCGACATGGTTCGACATGGTTCGACAAGAGCTCACCAACCGAGAGCTCAGGGACCAACGAATGACGAATGACGAAAGACGAAGGACGAATGACGAATGATGAATGACGAATTATGAATGACGAATGACGAATGACGAATGACGAATGACGAATGACGAATGACGAATGACGAATGACGAATGACCGGTTTACGATATACGATTTACGATTTACGAATGTAGGATTTTACTTGTTGCCAACTTTTTTTGCCAACTGACAACTGACAATTTTGGATGACGAAATCAGAGGTAAGTGATCCGAAATCCGAAATCCGAAATCTCTTCTAGTACTCAGCGACCAATGAAGGACGAAGGTGGGATTTTACTTATTGCCAACTGCCTTTTGCCAACTGACAACTGACAATTTTGGATGATAAATTTGGAGGTAAGTGATCCGCAATCCGAAATCAGAAATCAGAAATCTATTTTATATCCTGCAAATCACCTCAGCTGCCTTTTCGAGTGTTTCATCGGTTTTCGCAAAGCAAAATCTCAGCATTTTATGGTCTTCCCGTTTGTTGTAAAAAGAAGATACCGGAATGGCGGCGATCTTAAACTCCTTTACCAGTCTTTGGGCAAACGCCATCTCCTTCTCCTTGCTGATTTCCGCATAGTTCAACAATTGAAAATAAGTACCTGAGGCAGGCAGTGCCTTAAAGCGGGAGCCCTTGATCAGATTCAGAAATTTATCCCGCTTTTTCTGATAAAAATCAGGAAGATGCAGATAGTTTTCCGGATTTTTCAAGAATTCTGCAATGGCATATTGAACAGGAGTGTTCACAGCGAATACAACAAACTGATGAACTTTTCTCAATTCTGCGGTAAGCTCAGGCGGGGCGAGCACAAAACCACACTTCCAGCCGGTGGCATGAAAAGTTTTTCCGAAAGAGCCGATTATCAGGGAACGGGAAGAGAGGGCAGGATATTTACATATACTTTCATGCGTGAGGCCATCAAAAATAAGGTGTTCGTAAACTTCATCGCTCAGAATAAGAATATCACGGTTACGCAGCAACACCTCGAGCTTTTTAAGATCATCTGCCTTAATGACGGTCCCGGTGGGGTTGTGGGGCGAATTGATGATAATCATTCGGGTACTGCCCGTGATTAATCCAGGAAATGTTTCCCAGTCAATGGAGTAATCAGGGGCCTGCAGTTTGGCATATTTAACCATGCCGCCCTGCAGTGTAACCGCCGGGCCATAGCTATCGTAAGCCGGCTCGAAAACCACCACTTCATCTCCGGGCTTGATAAATGCAGCAATGACTGTAAATAACCCCTGTGTGGCACCGGCTGTAATGGTTATTTCAGTTTCCGGGTGGTAGTCAGCCTTGTATTTCTCCTGAAACATGGCTGCGATCCCTTCCCGCAAAGGTAAAATACCTGGCATGGGCGCGTATTGGTTGAATCCCTTTTTCATATAACTGTTCACCAGTTTAATGAGTTCTTCTGAAACAGGAAAATCAGGAAATCCCTGCGAAAGATTGATGGCGTTGTGCTCGCGGGCAAGAGCCGACATAACCGCAAATATACTGGTTCCGGTAAACGGCAATTTCGAAACCAGGTTGCCTGTGTAATTATCCATTGAATCGGTAATTTGGTATCACGCAAAGGTAGAAAAAAGTTAGTGTATTGATAAGTTGATTCGTTAATTGGCAGATGCAATGATTAGCAGATTAGCAAATGATTAATCTTCATATTTTGTTTCAGAATTGATACAATCAAAGACATTAGTTTCAACCATATCAGCTAATTTCTGAATCCTATTACTATTTATTGCATCAGGTCTCCTTCTGTTCAGAAATTCAATAATATCATGATTTGATTTTCATTTTCAAAGTTAGTATGTTCGCGTCAGAAGTTAAGACGCGGACTAACAGCATGATAATCTGCTAATCCTCAAATCTGCTAACCCACAAATCTGTTCATCCACAAATCTGCTCATCCGCAAATCTGCTCATCCGCTAATCTGCTCATCCGCTAATCTGCTCATCCGCTAATCTGCTAATCACCAAATCTGCCAATCACCAAATCTGCTAATCCACTAATCTGCTAATCCACAAATCTGCTAATCCACAAATCTGCTAATTCCCAAATCTGCTAATCCACAAATCTGCTAACCCACAAATCTGTTCATCCACAAATCTGCTCATCCACTAATCTGCTCATCCACTAATCTGCTCATCCACAAATCTATTCATCCACAAATCTGCTAATCTACAAATCTGCTAATTCCCAAATCTGCTAATTCCCAAATCTGCTAATCCGCTAATCTGCTAATCCACAAATCTGCTAATCCTCAAATCTGCTAACCCACAAATCTGTTCATCCGCTAATCTGCTCATCCGCTAATCTGCTCATCCGCTAATCTGCTAATCACCAAATCTGCTAATCCACTAATCTGCTAATCCACAAATCTGCTCATCCACTAATCTGCGTATCCACTAATCTGCTAATCCGCTAATCTGCTAATCACCAAATCTGCTAATCCACAAATCTGCTAATCCACTAATCTGCTAATCCACAAATCTGCTAATTTGTCTTATTCCCCGATTGTCCAAAAACATTAACTATCCATCCCTCTTTCAGTTTTCCCTGAAAAACCCTATCTTCGTAAACGTTTATAACTTAAATCAATGAATATGAAAACGATTGATTCATACAACTTTACAGGCAAGCGTGCGCTGATCAGGGTTGATTTTAATGTTCCGCTTGATGATAACCAGAAAATTACCGATACAAACCGCATCGACTCGGCATTGTCCACTATCCGAAAAGTATTGTCAGGAGGCGGTTCGGTAATACTGATGTCTCATCTCGGACGCCCTAAAAAGAATTTTGAATCAAAATTGTCATTGAAACATATTGTTCCCTATCTCAATCATGTCTTGAAGCTGGATGTGAAATTTGCCGACGATTGTATGGGCGAGTCGGCTAAAACCCTGAGTGCAGGATTGAAACCCGGCGAAGTTCTGCTACTGGAGAATCTCCGGTATTACGAAGAAGAAGAAGGGAAACCCCGCCTTCCGGAAACAGCCACCGACGACGAAAAGAAAGCAGCCAAAGCCGTTACCAGAGAGAAACAGAAAGAATTTACCAAACAACTGGCCAGCTATGCCGATTGTTATATCAACGACGCTTTCGGAACCGCACACCGTGCCCATGCTTCAACGGCATTGGTAGCAGCATTCTTCCCCAACGATAAAATGTTCGGGTATTTGATGAATGCAGAGATCAGCAGCCTCAACAAGGTGCTGAAGGAAGGCAAAAAACCGTTTACCGCTGTTTTGGGCGGAGCTAAGGTTTCCGGTAAAATTCAGATCATCGATCATTTGCTCGATAAAGTTGATAACCTGATCATTGGTGGCGGAATGATGTTTACTTTTTTAAAAGCCATGGGTGGGAAAGTCGGCAATTCACTGGTTGAAGACGACCTGCTTGAACTGGCTTTAAATACCATGGAAGGTGCAAAATTACATGGCGTTAATATTATACTTCCTATAGATACTGTTGCAGCCGCCGGATTTGCCAATGATGCAGAAACCAGGATCGTGAAAGCCGGTGAAGTGCCCGATGGCTGGATGGGCCTCGACATTGGACCCGAATCAATTGCCCTGTTCGACAAAATCCTGATGAACTCTCAAACCATCCTCTGGAACGGACCGATGGGTGTTTTCGAAATGCCCAGCTTTGCCGAAGGCACTATTCAGGTTGCCAAATCTATTGCCAACGCTACCCAAAAAGGGGCCTTTTCGCTCGTTGGCGGCGGCGACTCGGTGGCTGCAGTCAATAAATTCAACCTCGCCGACAAAGTAAGCTATGTAAGTACCGGCGGTGGCGCCATGCTTGAGTTTATCGAAGGTAAGATTTTACCCGGCATAGCCGCGATAGAAGCGGAATAATAAGCTCAAAGTAAAACAGTTAAACCGTTAGATTAAACTGCAGAAGTGGAGAAGAGCTGAAATCAAATGTCTTGATTTTAGACTACTTTTACTGTAAATAATCTTTGGCATAGCCTATGTTTATTTACAGATGACAACCACAAAATATTCAAAATCCATCACAGATTCATCATTCGATCGCATTGATACGAGAGAATCAGATTACCTGTATATTACCAACTCTCAGATTTCCGGGGCGGGGAATGGTTTATTCACGGCTATTCAGATTTGGAAAAATGAAATAATTTCCCTGTTCAAAGGGAAGATTTTATCCCAAAAGGAAGCAAATGAAAGGGCAAAAATAGGGCGCAATCAATTCTTTATGAATATGCCCGATGGATCCATCATGGATTCGATGAATGTAAAGTGTTTTGCCAAATATGCCAACGATGCGGAAGGACAGATAAAAACCGGGTTCAGTTCAAATTCAGTTATAACACTCGATGATGACAATAAGGTTTGCCTTGTTGCCATAAGAGACATTAAGGCCGGGGAAGAAATATTCTGCAGTTATGGCAAAAAGTATTGGCAGAAATTTGAAAATAAGCAGGCCGGCGGTTTCCCGGATTGCAAAGCTGCCAGCGGAGTTGAAGAACTGAAATACTGAACCGACCGGGGGAAGCCTGACCGGCATGAAGGCAGGCAGGTTCATTGATGGTAAATTGAAATCTAAAGTCCTGATTACCAGTAATTTTTATTTCTTTGTCAATGCATTGGCAACATGGAATTCCCCCTTCGGCTTCATCGCCTTTTTTCGTAAGTTTGCACCAACGAACCCGATTTCATGACCTCTGTTTTTTTTCGTAAAAACCGTCTCTGGCTTTTGCTCGCCATTTCAGCCCTGGCTCGCCTGCTGATCGCGGCATTCACCGAACTGGGCAACGACGAGGTTTATTACATCAACTACGCCCTTTACCCCGAACTGAGTCATTTTGACCATCCACCTATGATTGGTTGGATTATTCAACTTTTCAGTCTCAATCTGCTGTTCGAAAGTGAAATTTTTATCCGGCTTGGTGCTGTGGTTCTGGGAACCCTGAACACCTGGCTGATTTTCAGGATTGGAAGAAAAATTAAGGATGAACATACAGGATGGTATGCTGCACTGCTTTACACTGCTTCTTTCTATTGTTTTGTGATATCAGGTGTATTTATGATGCCCGATGCACCGCAGACTTTCTTCTGGCTGCTCACGCTCTATTTATTGCTAAAAGCATTAAGGGCAGGGCCGGGAACCAGTATCAGTGGCAAAATCATTCTCTGGACCGGGCTTGCCGGTGGACTGGCTTTGCTGTCGAAGTACACTTCTGTCTTCCTTTTTTTCGGTACCGCGCTCTATTTCCTTATTTATGAACGTCAATGGCTTAAAAAGTGGCAGGTATATGCAGCAATTGTCATTTCATTGCTGTTGTTTACACCGGTTATACTCTGGAACATCCGCTACGATTTTGTGAGTTTCACCTTTCACAGCGACCGGGTTGAATTAGTAAAAACCATACTTCGTCCCGACCTGCTGGCCACCGAACTGGGTGGACAGATTTTTTACAACAATCCTGTTGTCTTTGTCCTGATCATTGCTGCACTTATCGCATTCTTCAAAGGCCGTTTTCCGGATCAGAAACCTGAACTCCGGATACTAGTTACAATTGCCCTACCGGTAATCCTGCTTTTTCTGGGGTTTTCGCTCTTTCGCCGCACCCTCCCCCACTGGACCGGACCGGCCTATATGACACTGATTCCACTGGCTGCAATGTATTTAAGAGATATCACCCAAAAAGGCAAAAATGGGAAACTATATCCTCCTGCTGTCGTTGGAGCGCTTGGATTTCTGATTCTTGTGATAACGCTGGCCCTGCTTCAAATCAACAAGGGTTGGTTTCTCAATAAGGGCATTGATCCTGCAACAGGAAAAAGATCAGGCATAAAGGATATCACCCTTGATCTTTACGGATGGGAACAATTGCACAAAGGATTTTATAAAATCTATCAGCATGACACTACCACAGGCCACATGCAAAAGGATGCCATTATCCTTTCGCAGCGCTGGTTCCCCGCGGCCAACCTTGACTACTATGTTGCCAGGCCAATGGGCATTAAACTGCTCACGCTTGCAGAGATTGAACGCACCCACAAATATGCCTGGATTACGCAGTACCGGGGCGGCTTTTATCCGGGCATGGATGCATATTTCTTTTCATCCAGCTATGATTTTGCCGATCCAAACAGTTATTATAAGGATTATTTTATACGCATTGAAAAGCCGGACACCATCCCGGTTTACCGGAATAAACGCCTGGTAATGTACCACTATGTATGGCGACTGCGGGGATTGGTTACTATGCCTTCAGACGAACTGACAGGGAAAAATGTTTTTACCGGGAAGCGCTGATTGTTTCTCCCTTTCAGGACTTCACGCCCTGCGCCCTGCGCCCTGAGCCCTGAGCCCTGCGCTATATCATTTTAGAAGGTACAACCCACTCATCAAACTGCTCACTAGTGAGCAACCCGAGTGCTATGGCAGCTTCACGCAAAGTAGAGCCTTCGGAATGGGCTTTTTTGGCAATTTTTGCAGCATTCTCGTAACCAATATGGGTATTGAGCGCCGTAACCAGCATCAGCGAATTCTCAAGGTTGCGTTTGATAAACGGCTCATTGGCTTCGATTCCGATGGCGCAGTTGTCGTTGAACGAAACACAGGCGTCACCCAGCAGGCGGGCGGCCATTAGCAGATTATAAATGATTACCGGCTTGAAAACATTCAATTGAAAATGACCCTGCATGGCACCAACTGTAATGGCGGCATCGCAGCCGATCACCTGGGCGCAAACCATGGTCAACGCTTCATTCTGGGTTGGATTTACTTTGCCCGGCATAATAGAAGAGCCGGGTTCGTTTGCCGGAAGAATCAGTTCGCCAATACCGCAACGGGGGCCCGAAGCCAGTAATCTGGTGTCATTCCCGATTTTCATCAGACTAACAGCCAGTGTCTTCAGGGCACCTGAGGTTTCTACCATGGCATCGTGGGCAGCGAGGGATTCGAATTTGTTTCCGGCTGTAACAAACGGATAACCCGTAAGCTCAGCAATGTGTTTAGCGACCAGCTCTGAATAACCTTTCGGGGTATTGATTCCGGTTCCGACAGCTGTTCCGCCAAGAGCGAGTTCGGCCAGATGGGGCAGGGTGTTTCGCAAAGCTTTAATGCCATGATCCAGTTGCGACACATAACCTGAAAATTCCTGCCCAAGGGTGAGCGGCGTGGCATCCATCAAGTGAGTGCGGCCGATTTTAACAATGTTTTTAAATGCTTTAGCTTTGGAATTCAATGTATTCCGAAGTTTTTCAACCCCAGGTATTGTTACCTCTACCACCATTTTATAAGCTGCTATCGACATTGCTGTGGGAAATGTATCGTTCGATGATTGTGACTTGTTTACATCGTCGTTGGGATGCACCGGGCTTTTGCCCTCACCAAGAACTCCGCCTGCCAGCACATGGGCACGGTTGGAAATCACCTCGTTCACATTCATATTTGATTGCGTGCCCGACCCGGTTTGCCAGACAACGAGCGGGAACTGGTCATCAAGCTTTCCGTCAAGTATCTCATCACACACCTTCCCAATCAGAACTGCCTTTTCAGCAGTAAGAACACCAAGGTCGCGGTTGGTGAATGCAGCAGCCTTTTTCAGGATCGCGAAAGCGCTGATGATCTCTTTGGGCATAGTGCCATCCCCAATTTTAAAATTTTCAAATGAGCGTTGTGTTTGTGCTCCCCAATATTTATCGGCGGGAACTTCAACGTTTCCCATGGTGTCGTGTTCGGTTCTTGTTTTCATTTTTTCAAAACTTTGATTATGATAATTTTGTTGTCAATTATTTTAAAATTATATCTGCCTTCTCCGGCGGATCAGCAAGTATAGCCTTTCCGTTACTAACCACAATTGGCCGCCTGATCAACCGGGGATTTTCTGACAGTATGGCCAACCATTCCTCATCCGTCGGGGTAAGCTCCTTCAGGTTTTCTTTGTAATAATCCTCCTGCGTCCTAACCAGTTCAATAGGTCTGATACCCAGCATTGTTATCAGCTGCTTCACTTCATCGGGGAATATCCCTTCGCGGATGTAATCCCTGACTTCAACCATTTTATCGAGCGTTTTTACATATTCAAGGCCGGCCCTCGATTTGCGGCATTTTGGATTGTGATAAACAGTAACCATACCTGGCTTTTTAATGTGCTCATAAACATCCCAAAAAGGAATGCTGACAGGGGAAAATACAAGTCATTCCATCCTGTAAAGATAATTAATTGATGTCAGGCTGTCAAGTAACCATGATTGAAATCTTTGTTGAAAGCACTGATTTATTTTGCCTCGTCAGGGCTGATGCCCTGGTTGCAATTGGTTTCCTCGATTACAAACGAGGGGCGCTTTTTTACATCTACCGCTATCCTGCTGATGTACTCCCCGATGATGCCGATGCAAAGCAACTGTATCCCGCCGATAAACATGGAACTGATCATGATGGAAGTCCAGCCGGTTACAACCTCTTCCAGAATAAATTTCGAGTACAGGGCATAGAGAATAATAAAGAAGGCAATAACGGAGAACAGAAAACCGAGAAATGTAGCAATCTGGAGCGGGAAATTGGAGAAAGAAGTAATTCCGTCCATGGCAAAGTTCATCATTTTTCTGAGCGTGTATTTTGTCTTTCCGGCCTTTCGTTCCTGCCTCTCAAATTCAACACTGACCTGACGGAAGCCAAGCCAGGCAATCTGACCGCGGAGAAACTTGCTGGATTCACTCATACTGACCAGGTGATTTACCACTTCTCTTGAGATAAGCCTGAAGTCCCCGGTATCTAATGGAATATCAATAGCTGTAATTTTCTTCAATACCCGATAGAATATTCCGGCACTCAGTTTCTTGAAAACCGATTCCCCGTTCCGGTGAATGCGCCTGGCATATACCACTTTGAACCCTTCCCGGTATTTTGCATATAACTCAGGGATGAGTTCAGGAGGGTCCTGCAGATCACCGTCGATCAGAACCACGGCTCCACCAAGACTCCTCGTAATCCCCGCCATAACTGCATTCTGATGTCCGAAATTCCTGCTAAAACTTATATATCGTATGCGTTTGTCGGTTTCAGCAAAATCTCTGAGCTTCTGAAGTGTGTTGTCTGAACTTCCGTCATTCACAAAAATCAACTCAAAATCGGGGGTTATCGTTTCACAAGTCTTCTTAAGCCGGGTGATCAACTCATCAAGAACTTTTTCCTCATTAAAAACCGGTATAACCACGCTCAGGTTAATCGTAACTTTTTCTGACGCCATCTATTTTTATGAATTTGACACTAAAATAATTTCCAGTTTCGTGAAATAAGAACTCTTCTTCTATTTTTTTCCGGATATAATCCTGTTCATAAATCACAAGGTCACCCTCTGTCAGTAATTTTGGATCCTTCAGAAAAACATGCTTGTCCTGTTCGTTCAACCTGTCGGTATAATATTGCAAATGAACATTATAGCCTGCATAACAGATAAAACAATTTTTCAGCTCAGTTTTACCGTTCACCGCATCCTGAAGTAGATGACTGATCATGTAAAACCCATACTCATTGGGCTTTTCTTTTGGTTTATATACCTTGGCGATGATGTTTTGATAAGGCAGATAAAAAACTACCACCAAAAACAAAACAGGAAGAACCTTTTTGAATAAACGTCCATCAATCCCTTTAAATTCTACTATCAGAAGAAATATTCTGTAAATCGCGAAAGCTGTGAGGATTGAAAGCAGTGGATACATTGGAGCCATATACCATACCAGTTTGGTACCCGCAGTAGAAATAACCAAAAGATATACCACGCTGAGAAGAGCTGTATATAAAATCATATTTCTGATTCTCCCTTTTGGAAAAACCAAACCTGCAAAAAATCCAATTGGAACAAACAAAAACCATGTTGCGAATTGGTCCGAAATCAAAAGATTCAGATAAAAATTAAATGGTTGCTGATGATTCTCTGTTGTTCCTGCATACCGCCCACCCAACTCATTAATATATACGGCTTCCATATAACCGGGATTTACCGATTCCCGGAGCAGGTAATAGCTCATAACCACTAATATAACCAGCGCAAAATCAATAAACACCCATTTGTTCTTCAGGAATTTGAGTAAATTACCGGTTAACACCAGATAAAGGCCTATTGCCGGTATAAACAACATGCCCTGAATGCTTTTGGTCAAGATAGAAAATGCCAGTCCGGCAAAAAAAAGATGCAGGTATTTCTGCTTGCCGGTCTCAAGGAACAGAAAGAAACAAAGCGCATAAAAAATCATAAAGAAAGTAAGCAGCGCATCATAATCAGCGGTTCTGGCAATGTGATCCCCAATATACCCATTAGCCGTGACCAGCACCAGCGCGGTAATTAATCCAAACCAATAACTTTTTAAATATCTTGCAAAAACCAATATTATGGCAAGTGTTGTAAGCATACCTGCTATAGCGGAGGGAAGTCTGAAAGATAATTCTTCATTCCCTATGAGTTTGAGAAAAAAAAGCTGGCACCATATCATCAGCGGAGGTTTTGTATTCCACATTTCAGGCTGACCGTCAAAATACGTAACCAGGTAATTGCCATTCTTTTCCATTTCGAGGGTATTGGCTATCAGCCTGGCTTCGTCCCAGATCCTGATGGGCAGATCACCCAGGTGAAGAAAGAAAGGGCAGTAGATTACCAAAAGAAACAACAAAGCTTTCAGTATAGTTGCGCCATGGCTGGATAAACTTTTAGACAATGCCTGCATTCCGGACAATTAGTAAATGGATAAAATGATACGTAAAATCTTTAAAATAAATCTGTTGAAGAATCCTGAAATAAAAAGCGGATGCCTGATCTGATCCCCCAGGAATAGTTTCCACGGCAGTTCAAACTTACACGAATTTATGCAAATTCACAAACATCGGATGAAAATTTTATGAAGTCCTGCCCATCTGCTGGTATCAGCCCGCTGACTGGTTCCCTCCGGCCAACTTATTCAACCCAAACTGAGCAATTTGAAAAGGAAAATAGCTCAATCGATCAGGAAATTGCAAGCAATTCACAGTAAAACAGTTTCATGGCTTTGGTGAATTGCAACAATTTCCAAATCGGGGTTTACCTAAGTTGAGCGATTTTTCGCTTTGCTTAAATCGCTCAACTTAGGTTCAATTTATTTATAGAGGAAATATAAACCTGTTTCGGGAATAAAGTGTTGTGAAAATCGCATAATAAGTATAATCATGAAAAAATATATAATAGCAGGAGTCGTTTATCGAAAATGGCTGATCCACTATATTGACGGACAGGAAAACAACCTTATATTTGCAGATAATCGAACATTGATAAACCCCAGGCGTTGAATCAGCTTCCGGAATGAAACAAAAACTACCTTTTCTTCTGCTGATCTTCATCGGAATGATGATTACTTTTTCGTTTTATGGAAAAGTAGTTATGCACCCCAACAGTTATATGTTCGCCAACAGCGGAGATGGATTAAAGAACTATTTCACCTATAGTTACCATATTAAACACGACACTTCGCTGGTAAACTTCGAAGGGATGAACTACCCTTACGGGGAACATTTTCTTTATACCGATTGTCACCCTGCACTGGCCACCTTGTTCAGGTCCCTTTCGGGAATTTTCCCATTCTTCAGCAACTACAGTGTCGGGTTGCTGAATTTCCTGATGATTGTTTCGATTTTCCTGACTTTTATTGTCATTTATCTTCTTTTAACTGAACTCAGCGTAACGCGCTGGCTAAGCCTGCTGTTTAGTATCGGGATTACGATGCTGGCACCTCAGATATTCAGGTTGGGCGGCCACCTGGCACTGTCATACAGTGTCGCGATCCCGCTTTCATGGCTATTGATAATCAAGTGTTTAAAAAATAAAACCAACTATTCATTAAAGATTCTGCTATTTATAAATAATACCTTCTGGCTTTTTATTCATGCTTATCTGGGCGTTATTGTTTTGTTTTTCCTGATTGCAATGCTGGTTTTTCAAATAATTTCAGATCCGGGAAGACGGAAAAACACCATGCATTACCTGGGCCTTGCTTCCACTACGATTTTACCAATCGTTCTCTTCTACCTTTTCCTGGCGCTTACCGATACCCATACAGGCCGCACTAACAATCCTTCAGGATTTTTCCTCTACGTGGCCGAAGCCGACGATGTTTTTGTACCTAGCCATCCACCACTGAGGCCATTGCTTGATCTATTGACGGGTAACGGTATCAGGCAACAGTGGGAAGCATGGGGTTATGTTGGGATTGTAACAACTTTGATGGTACTCATTTTTATATTTATGGGTATCTTCAGGATGGTAAAAAGAAAGAGAACCACAATTGACCGGTTTTTTGGTTCACCAATTATGAACATTTCTCTAATAGCTGCTTTTGTCGTACTTCTTTTTGCCATGGCAATCCCTTTCAGGCAGTTCCCGGTATTAGCAGAAATTATTCCGTTTGTAAAGCAGTTCAGGGCGCTCGGCCGGTTTACCTGGCCGTTTTATTTCGTGGCAACTGTTTTTACTGTTACCGTTATAAATAAAATTTATAGTGATTCTTTAAGCAGCAAAGGCAGATACCTTGCGCTGCTATTGGCCATAGTGGCCGGCCTGGCAAATATCGTTGAAGGCTTGCCCTATCACCACGAAATGGCCTGGACCATCACCCAATCTCCAAATCTGTTTCAAAGGAAAAATCTTGATAAATCTCTCAATTCAGCCATAGATGCCATAAAAGCAGATGATTACCAGGCGATTATATCGTTGCCTTTCTTTTATCAGGGTTCCGAAAGCTACTCAAGACCGAGAAACGATGAAACCGCCCGTGCATCTATCATTTTTTCCTATAATACAAATATCCCGCTGGTATGTACCAACCTCACACGGGTCTCCGTTCAGGAAAGCAAAAACATAGTGCAACTTGTTTCTCCTGACTTCTATGAAAAAGAGATTCAGAAACACCTGCCTGATAACCGGCCTTTTCTGGTTCTTCGAAGCAGCGATGGAATTACCGGCTACGAAGAAGCCATATTAAAGAAGTGCAAACCATTGTACCTGAGCAATGAAATTTCGCTCTACTCACTTCAAAAATCAGAACTGTTCAGAAGCAGCGCACGGGAGGTAATTGCGGGTTTCAGGGAGTCGGAGAACCGCATGTTTCAAAAAGATGGATTTTATCTTACCAAAGATTCCTCATTTTTGTATTACAACGATTTTGAAAATGGTAAATCAGAAAAGCCATTCAGAGGCAAGGGAGGCTTGCAAACGGTAAAAAAAGATAAGAATGTCCTGGCTGAATTCGGACCCGGAACCTTTGCAGCCGGTAAAAAATATAATGTCAACACCTGGATGTTCAACGGAATGCCTGATGCCCTGAACATGTGGTTCAGGTTTATTGTGGAGGAATACGACGAAACTACCGACACCTGGACTTCAACCACACAGTTCCCCGAACACAGCGAGGTGATCTTTGGTGACTGGTCGCTGGTTGAACTTGATTTTGAAGTTAAGAATCCGCAAAGCAGAATTTACATTGTCACCATTGGAAGCAAGGATGCTAAAGGGCCACTGTTTATTGACGATCTGCTGATCAGGGAAGAAGGAACAGATGTTTATCGCATGAGTGTGGATAATTCATCGCTATTTTACAACAACCATCAGGTTTCTGCCAAAGTTCCTTAACCCAACAGAGTTTCAGGCAAATAATAAGGAGGAAACCGGATCAGTTCCCTCCCTGGATTGACTTCTTCAATTTGGCACTCAAATGGCATCCCTTCCGAACTCCATCAGATAAGCCTTGATGAAATCGTTCAGGTCTCCATCAAGCACCCCTGCTGTATCGCTGGTTTCGTAGTCGGTGCGAACGTCTTTCACCAGTTTGTAAGGATGTAGCGTATAACTGCGGATTTGTGAACCCCACTCAATTTTCTTCTTCTTACCTTCAATCACGGCGATGGCCTCTTTCTGTTTACGAAGTTCAATCTCATACAACTGTGATTTAAGCATCTGTATGGCCTTTTCGCGGTTTTGCCCCTGTGAGCGGGTCTCCTGACATTCGACTACTAAACCCGAAGGCTCGTGTTTCAGCCTGACGGCAGTTTCAACCTTATTTACATTCTGCCCTCCAGGCCCGCTCGATCGGAAGGTATCCCACGAAATATCGGCCGGATTGAGCTGAATGTCAATGTTATCATCAACAACCGGGTAAACGTAAACTGAAGCGAAAGAGGTATGCCGTTTATTGGCCGAATCGAAAGGAGACAACCTTACCAGGCGGTGCACCCCGTTTTCACTTTTCAGATAGCCAAAGGCATTTTCACCATCAAATTCAAGTGTAACGGATTTAATCCCGACCACATCACCTTCGTGCATGTCGAGTTCCTTAACCTTGTATTTATTACGTTCGCCATATCTGACATACATGCGCATAAGCATTTCGGCCCAATCGTTGCTTTCGGTCCCGCCGGCTCCGGCATTAATCTGCAGAATAGCACTCAGGCGATCCTCTTCGGCACTGAGCATATTTCTCAACTCCAGGTCTTCAACCTGGTTAAGCGTGGTAGAATATTGTTTGTCGAGATCCCCTTCGGTAGCCTCACCGGCTTCATAAAAATCATACATCACCTGCAGGTCTTCCATAGACGTATTGGCAGCCTCATAATCAACTGTCCAGCGTTTCTTTTCCTGTATAGCCCGCATCAGTTTCTCGGCTTTTTTAGGATCGTCCCAAAATCCGGGCTGGTGAGTTATCGCTTCTTCTTCTCTTACCTGTTCAATTTTAGCATCAATGTCAAAGGAACCTCCTTAAAGCATCGAGCCTTTTTTGAATGTCATTCAATTGATCTTTTTGAACCATGATCTGATATTATGTCTCTGAAAAAATAGCGTATTGAGCACTTTGAACTCCTAATGATCATCATCAGAACTCCTTTACTTTAGACTTTAGACTTTGAACTTTAGACTTTGAACTTTGAACTTTGAGCTTGAGTCAGATACCCTTCTTTTTCATTAATTTATCTATAATTTCGTGCACCAAATCAGGCTCATAGCCTTTGTTAATGGCAGTTTTGGCAAGACGGTGTTTAAACAGCAATTTATTGGAGGAATCGGTGATGGTAATTTTATGCTCCACCATTGATGCAATATTTTTGCGATACTGCTCCTCATCAATTTCGCTGAGTCCGATTTTAATCATATCCTCAGGAATCTGCCTTGCCTGAAGTTCGCCGATAATCCGCGCACGACCCCACTTTTTATTCCGGAATTTACCACCGGCGTAAAGTTTTGCAAAACGTTCTTCGTCAATGAATCCCTCTTCACTAAGTTGATTGATGACCTTTTCAGTATTTGCTGCCGAGATTCCAACTGAGTTACAGTGAATTCTCACTTCAACAGGACACCTTTCCTGCATAGCGCACCAGCGGCGCATCTTTGCCAGATGTTTTTCAAATTCTCTCATATCTAGAAAGTTTAAACATTTAATTTCGATGCAAATATACAATTTCTGATCGGAAAATGCAACGAAATCGCTGGAAAGTATTGATAAAAAAGATGGTTCAAAAAATTTCTATTCTATATTAATCAGATGAATATCGAATATGAGAACCGAGTTTGCCGGGATACCGGGCATTGTTTTATTGCCATAAGCCAGATGTGAAGGTAAGAAAAGGGTTCCCTGGCCTCCTTTACCAAACAATTGAATCCCTTCACGCCACCCGGCTATCACATCTTTCAGCGGAAAGGTAGGTGCAGTGCCTGAATAGGATGACTCAAAAACCGAATCATTTAAAAAATAACCCTTATAGTGAACTTTTACCTGTGAATTAAGATCAGGTTTCTGACTGCTTCCGGGAGCAGTTATCAGGTAGTAAAGACCCGAAGCCGTTTTTTGAGCTGTCAGGTTTTTCGTCAGAAGATATTCGTTTATACTTTTATCATCGCGTTTGGAATAATCCGTCTCTTTGGCACATGAATTTAAGAACAGGAGCGGAAAGAGCACCAAGGTTATGGGAATTATGCGAATCAAGGATATTTTCATGGTTGTGGGTTAAGTTAGTTTAAAACAATTTGCAGTATTAGTCATTAAGTAATTTGTCAACCAGGGGAGGTAACCCAATCCCGGCCTTTTCCTGAATGAATGTTAGATTCGGAATGCCCTGAACCTTTAATGATCCCGGATCAATCAAATAAATGGGGCAACCGGGCCTGACATAATTTACCAGACCAGCAGCCGGATAAACAGCCAATGAAGTGCCAATAACCAGCAATATATCGGCTTGCATTGTCAGCTCAGCCGCATCCTCAATAAGCGGCACTGCTTCACCAAACCAGACAATATGCGGCCTAAGTTGAAAACCTTTCTCACATAAATCGCCGATTTTAATTTCGCGGTAGCCGATATCGGTAATCAATTCCGGAAATCGCGTACTCCTTACTTTTGTCAACTGCCCATGCAGGTGCAGGATTTCAGATGATCCGGCTCTTTCGTGAAGGTCATCAACATTCTGGGTTATTACCTGAACATCATATTTTTGTTCCAGTTTTACCAGTGCCAGGTGCGCAGCATTTGGCGATACCGTTGCAAGTTGGGCCCGTCTGTTATTGTAAAATTCCAGAACAAGGCCAGGATTGCGCATCCATGCATCATAGGTTGCTACATCTTCAATACGGTATTCTTCCCATAACCCATCGGAATCGCGAAAGGTTTTTAGTCCGCTTTCGGCACTTATGCCAGCGCCTGTCAATACTACAACCTTCTTTTTCATATAGCAAATTTAGAAAAAATATAAAAATTCACGATGAGAAAATGAGCCCCTGTTGCTTCCGCCGGATAAAAAAGCTGCTGCCCGGCGAATTGGGCAGCAGCTTAATCATAGGATTACTTCCTGAATCAGTCTTCGAAGAGGTTCATGTCGTCAAGCACTTTCATAACACTCTTAACTGAATTAGCTGAGTCTTCAAGCATTTTCCGCTCATCTTTGTTCAGGTTGAGTTCAATAATTTCTTCGATTCCATTAGAACCAAGTTTAACAGGAACACCCATGTAAACATCTTTCAGTCCATACTCGCCGTTAAGAAGTGTACAAACCGGGAATATCCGTTTCTGATCGTCAACAATGGCTTCAACCATTTGGGCAGCGGCCGCACCGGGAGCATACCAGGCAGAAGTTCCCATCAGGTTCACCAATTCACCACCCCCTTTTTTGGTTCTTTCAACAATTTTATCAATTTCTTCCTTATTCAGGAGGTCAGTAATCGGGATACCGGAAACCGAAGTAAATCTTGGCAGGGGAACCATTGCATCGCCATGGCCTCCAAGCAACAATGAATGAATGTCTTTTGGAGAAACTCCAAGCGCATCGGCTATGAAAGCTTTGTAACGGCCGGTGTCGAGAATTCCTGCCATTCCAAACACCCTGCTTGAGATTTTGCGGGCCGCTCGGTAAGCTGCGTAAGTCATCACATCGAGCGGGTTTGAAACAACAATAATAATGGCTTCCGGAGAATATTTAACCACCTTTTCGGTTACTTCCTTAACAATCAAAGCATTGGTCTTGATCAAATCATCACGGCTCATTCCCGGTTTACGGGGCAATCCTGAAGTAATTACAACGATGGATGAACCTTTTGTTTTCAAATAATCATTGGTAACCCCAATTACACGGGTATTAAAGTTGTTGATGGAAGATGTCTGCCAGATATCGAGGGCTTTGCCTTCGGCAACGCCTTCCTTGATATCAACAAGCACAACTTCGCGGGTCAGATCTTTGTGTGCAATCACATTTGCACAGGTAGCACCTACATTTCCGGCGCCAATTACAGTGATTTTTTTCATGTTAAGATGATTATTGTTCAGAATTTATGGTTCGCGACAGCATTTAACTTTTATCAGGATATTCACATCTACAAAAGTAGGAAATTGCATATAACTTTTAAACAAAATCCGAAAATAGTTAACCCGGATAATTCACAACGCAGAATCACGATAGTTCTCATAATTCTGTGTTACAAAAAAGTAGATTCCCGGTTTAAAGTGCTTATTTGTTGCTTTGTATTTGTGCGTCAATTACGGCAATGGTTACCATGTTTACAATTTCAGCAACGCCTGAGCCCATTTGCAATACATGAACCGATTTGTCCAATCCCATCAGTATCGGGCCAATGGCTTCAGCACCACCCAACTCCTGAATGAGTTTATACGCGATATTCCCGGCCGTAAGTTACGTGAATATAAGGGTGTTGGCCGGGCCATCAATCAGTTTTGAGAATGGGAAATTCTCACGGAGAAGGGTGTTATTCAGCGCGAAATTAGCCTGCATATCACCATCTACAATTAAATCAGGATGCTCAAGGTGTAGTTTCTCCACCGTGGAACGGACAAGGATAGGAATCCGTCCTTCTACTGAACCGAAGTTTGAATAGGAGAGTATTGCAATTCGGGGCTCAATATTGAACTGCTTGACTGCGGCGGCTGTCTGAAGGGTAATCTCAACCAGCGTATCAACATCCGGGTTCATGTTAACTGTTGTATCGGCAAAAAAGATTGGCCCCCTTTTGGTGAGCATTATGTACATGCCCGATACGATGTTGGCGCCCTTCTTTTTACCAATTATTCTCAGTGCAGGCCTGATGGTGGCCGGATAGCTGCTGGTAAGGCCGGAGATCATGGCATCGGCAAAGCCATTATTCACAAGGCTGGGGCCAAAATAATTACGGTGTGTCATCATATCGCGGGCACCGGTAAGGTTGATTCCCCTTCTTTTCCGCTTTTCATAAAACTGCTGTGCAAACATTTCCCTGCGATCGTTCTCTTCGGGTGACCTTGGATCAATAATCTGAACTCCTTCCAGTTCAAGATCGTTGGTTTTAATAATATCGAGAATGATTTCGCGGTTACCCAACAGTATGGGTATTGCAATTCCATCATCGAGAACTATCTCAGCCGCTTTCAGAATCTTATAGTTCTCCGCTTCGGCAAACACAACCCTTTTGGGGTTCTTCATGGCACGGGCCTTAATCTGTCGTATCAGCGGGTTAGTCAGACCAAGGCGTTTATTGAGTTCATCGCGGTAAGCATCCCAGTCTTCGATGGGCTTGCGGGCAACACCTGATTCCATGGCTGCTCTTGCCACAGCAGGTGCTATATGTGTAATCAACCGGGGATCGTTTGGTTTAGGAATAATATAATCTTTCCCGAATTTGAGATTGGTTACCTGATACGAAATGTTAACCTCTTCGGGCACCGGTTGTTTTGCAAGGTCGGCCAAAGCTCTTGCTGCCGCCAGTTTCATTTCCTCATTGATTGTTTTTGCCCTCACATCAAGCGCCCCTCTAAATATGTAGGGGAAACCCAGCACATTGTTAACCTGGTTCGGATAATCTGACCGGCCTGTTCCCATAATGATATCATCACGTGTGCCAACTGCCAGTTCGTAGGCAATTTCCGGAACGGGGTTTGCAAGCGCGAAAACGATAGGATTTTTATTCATACTTAGCAGCATTTCAGGAGTTACCACCCCCGCCACCGACAATCCCAGAAACATATCTGCGCCTTTTATTGCTTCAGCAAGTGTATTAATGTTTCTATCAGTAACAAACTTTTGCTTAACCGGATTAAGGTCATTTCTGGATTTGTTAAGCACTCCTTTTGAATCAACCATAACCAGGTTTTCCGTTTTGAGGCCGAGCGAAAGGTACAACCTTGCACATGAAACAGCGGCTGCACCTGCTCCGTTAATAACCACTTTAATTTCTTCTATTTTCTTATCAATAATCAATAATGCATTCAACAGTCCGGCCGAGGTAATGATGGCGGTTCCATGCTGATCATCGTGCATAACAGGAATATCCAGGGCTGCCTTAAGCCGGTCCTCAATTTCGAAACACTCCGGCGCTTTGATATCTTCGAGGTTAATGCCCCCGAAAGTTGGTGCAATTGCTTTAACAGTATTTACCACACCATCAATGGTTTTGTCGTTGATCTCGATGTCAAAAACATCGATATCGGCAAATATTTTGAATAAAAGGCCTTTCCCTTCCATAACGGGTTTGCCGGCTTCGGGGCCGATATCGCCCAGACCAAGTACTGCCGTGCCATTGGATATTACCGCGACCAGGTTCCCTTTAGCAGTGTATTTGTAAACATCTTCGGGGTTGGCCTTGATTTCGAGACAAGGTTCGGCAACTCCGGGACTGTAGGCAAGCGACAAATCGTACTGTGAATGATGCGGTTTGGTAGGAACAACCTCTATTTTTCCGGGCCGTCCTTCGGCATGATAGGCAAGTGCATTCTTTTTATTGAGCGCGATTTTCATTTTCAGAATTTTTTATGGGTTCAGGTAGGCAGAAACAGGTAAAATACAAGTACACAAATGTATGAAACCAGATATGAAAAACAAAATAAATCAGGTAACAATTCACACTAATAAATATTAAAATGACCATTAGTCATAAAAAAAGGAATGTTAATCAAGGCAACAGGTCGCTGTTAGTCCGCTTCTGATGCGGATAATCTAACTTTGAAAAGCAAAAATAAATCATTATATAATTGAATTTCAGCATAAAAGGTGACCTAATTGCAGTATCAGCAAAAGCTGCGCATCAGAAAATAAGATGCGCACCAACATTTGGCCTTCGGGCATTTTTCACAAAGCACTTTTTAACAATTAAAATACCCGCAAAAATTAACGGCTTCCTTCAGGCCGAAAGTCTGATGAGTCCTGATTTCATATCATTACTGATACAATTAAATATCTTTGAGTACAGAATAATTAAAATTAGTTTGGTGTAAATCGGTTTTCGGACAAAAAACCACCTAATTCAAACAATTATCTCTATTTTTGCCGGTTAACAGGAACTATGTCAGCTTATGTACGCTTTTATTGAAGGGAAGATCAGTGAAATTACACCTGCATCGGTTGTCATAGATTGTCATGGCGTGGGCTACGATATTTCCATTTCTGTTAATACATATTCCCAGATAAAGGATCTTGGCAGTTGCAGGTTACTTACGCATCTGGCCGTTCGCGAAGACGCCATGGTTTTGTTTGGCTTTGCAAACGAACAGGAAAGGGTTCTTTTCAGGCATCTGATTTCGGTTTCGGGTGTCGGTGCAGGAACTGCCCGCCTTATACTATCTTCCCTCACACCTGAGGAGGTATCGGGAGCAATTGCATCCGGCAATGTGCCACTGCTTCAGCGGGTTAAGGGCATTGGTGGCAAAACAGCCCAACGGATTATCATTGATCTGAAAGATAAGCTTGGAAAAGACCCGGGATTAAAGGAATTTTTGGGAACCCCGCACAATACAAAGAAAGAAGAGGCGTTATCTGCTTTAACTATGCTGGGCTTTAATAAAACGCTGGCAGAAAAAACGATTGATAAAATCCTGAAAGACGAAAGCACTTCTGTATCAGTAGAACAACTGATTAAGAGCGCTTTAAAAATTATGTAATACTAAAAACGAATACGGGGACTTTTAATGAAAAAGGGCTGTGGGAACCTGATTTCTCCGTTGACCCGATCGGTTAAACACACAAAATACTGAAGTTTCTTGGAGCGTCTTGTAAAATTTTCGTTACGGCTTTTTGTACTGTTTTTTATTGTTTCCATTGCCTGGGGCATCCCGGCATCACCTGGTCTTCAATACAATGCTGAAGACAAAGGCGTGCCTGTAACTCCGCCAGACACCACCCTTCCCGGTGGTGAATTGCCTTACCCCCTGCCCGAGCCTGAACCGGGCACTACAACCGTACCTACTGATAAGAATAAACTTTTCCTGGGCAACCCTTCAAATTTCTCCGAGGATTTTATCTACGACCCGGCTACCCAGACCTACACTTACATAAAAAAAGCCGGCGATCTGCAGCTTAGCTCACCAACGCCCTATAGCTTTGACGAATACCAGCAACTCGACATGAACCGTTCGCTGCAGAACTACTGGCGCGAGCGGGCTGTTTCATCTGGTGGAGCAAGCCGCACAGGAATTATTCCACAGATACACATCGGTGGCGAAGCATTCGACCGCATTTTTGGCGGAAATACGATTGACATCCGCCCGCAGGGAAGCGCTGAAGTTACCTTTGGTGTGCTTTCAAACCGTCGCGATGATCCTGCACTCGATCCCAGGCAACGCCGTAACTCAAACTTCAATTTCGAGCAGCGCATTCAGATGAGTGTAATGGCTAAAATCGGCGATAAAATTGAATTTAACACCAACTACAATACAGAAGCCACCTTTGAATTCGAGCAGAAACTCAAGCTCAAATACGAAGGTAAAGAAGATGAAATTCTTAAACTGATTGAAGCCGGTGACGTTACCTTTCCACTCAACAGTACCCTGATTACCGGAAGTCAAAGTCTCTTCGGACTGAAGACTCAACTGCAGTTCGGCCGGGCTACCGTTACAGGGGTGTTTTCACAACAAAAGAGTGAAACATCCACCATTACGGTTCAGGGTGGTGCCCAAACCAGCAAATTCAGTGTAAAAGCACTTGATTACGAAGAAAATAAACACTTTTTTATTGCCCAGTATTTTGCCGACAATTACGACAATGCCCTCAGTAAACTGCCAATCGTAAATTCCAACATCAACATTACCAATATAGAAGTCTGGATTACCAATATCGGACCGGCGGTAACCGACAACAGGAACATTGTGGCTTTTATGGATCTGGCTGAGAAAAATCCATACAATCAGAGCATTCTTCCTAACGCCTGGCAGACTTACCCTGATAACAGGTCGAACAACCTGCTTTCCAAATTTGACACTACCAACATCCGAAATATCAACAAGATAACCGATTACCTGTCCGGGGCACCATTTGGTTATGTATCGGGGATCGATTATGAAAAGATAGAGAATGCCCGAAAACTAAACAGCAGCGAGTATTCTTTCAACTCAAAACTTGGTTTCATTTCGCTCAACGCCACCCTGAATCCCGACCAGGTTCTGGCCGTTGCCTATCAATACACGGTAATTGGCCAGGACAGCATTTATCAGGTTGGTGAGTTTTCAGATAAAGGTATTGCTCCCCCGCGTTGCCTGTTGGTAAAGTTGTTAAAAAGCGCGGCATTAAACACAAGAGTTCCGCTATGGAACCTTATGATGAAAAACGTTTATAACATCGGGGCATTTCAGCTTAACCGCGAAGACTTTATCCTGAACATACTTTATTCAGGGAATGAAAATACGGTACCAACCGGCTATTTTACCGAAGGGCCTGAGGGCGTTAAAGGGATTCCGCTGATCCGTGTGTTTAATTTTGATAACCTCGACAACCAGTCGAACCCACCACACGATGGAATGTTCGACTTTATCGACAATGCTGCCCGCCAGGGAGGAACCATACAGGCATCAAACGGGCGTGTGTTTTTCACGATCCGTGAACCATTCGGCAGTTATCTGCGCAATAAGCTTAACAACGAAGAGTTGGCTAACAAATACTGCTACGATTCGCTCTACACCCTTACCAAAAGTGGCGCTCAGCAATATCCCGACAAAAACAGGTATATTCTCGAAGGATTGTACAAATCATCGGGCGGATCTGAAATATCGCTCAATGCACTCAATGTTCCCCAGGGATCGGTGCGTGTAACGGCAGGAGGTATTCCACTTACCGAGAATGTAGAATACACGGTTGACTATACCCTTGGAAGGGTAAAGATTATAAATGAAGGTATTCTCAACTCGGGAACGCCCATCAGCATCTCGCTCGAAAACAATGCTACCTTCAACCTTCAGACTCAAACGCTGATGGGAATGCATGTGGATTATAAGGTAAATAAAGACCTCTTGATCGGGGCAACCCTGCTCAATCTGCACGAAAGGCCACTCACGCAGAAAACCAACTTCGGACAGGAACCTATTTCAAACACCATGTGGGGTGTTGATCTGAGTTATCAGACAGAATCGATGTTCCTGACAAAGCTGATTGACAAACTGCCGTTCTATAATACAAAAACCATATCACGCATTCAGTTCAACGGGGAATTTGCACATTTTATCCCGGGTCATTCAAGGGCAGTTGGCAAAACCGGCACCTCTTACATTGACGATTTTGAAGGCGCCAAATCAACAATCGACCTAAAAAATATCGGAACCTGGTTTATATCAAGCACCCCACAGGGGCAAACCTCAAGAGATATGTTTCCGGAGTCAGTTCCGGGCAGCGGACTTAGCTACGGATACAACAGGGCCAAATTTTCGTGGTACACCATTGCACAGCTCTTCTACGATAAAAAAAGCAGCCTGCAGCCCGATCTTGGCAACGATAAAAAAAATGAGCTCTCGCGCAACTCAGTGAGGAATGTCAGGGAGTCTGAACTTTTCCCCAATGCTGACGCTCCCAACGGAACCCCGATGAACATCTCTATGTTCAATCTGGCTTATTTCCCTGAGGAAAAAGGTCCTTACAATTACGATGTAACACCTACCGGCCTTTCAAAAGGTTTAACGGAAACAGGAAAACTACTGATGCCCAAAACACGTTGGGGTGGCATTATGCGTAAGATTGAATCAACTGATTTTGAGGCTTCGAATGTTGAATACATCGAGTTTTGGATGATGGATCCATTCTCCGAAGACAGCCTGCACAACGGAGGGGATATGTATTTCAATCTTGGTGATGTCTCGGAGGATATTCTGAGGGATAGCCGCAAGAGCTATGAAAATGGCCTGCCTGTTTCAGCCGAGGTAAAAAATGTTGATACCACCATATGGGGAAGGGTTCCTACCTTACAGGCCCTGGTTGACGGTTTTGATAACAATGTAGATGCCCGGCCTTTTCAGGATGTTGGTTACGACGGTCTGAGAGACGATGACGAACGATTGTTTTTTGAAAATGAATACCTGAACAGGATAGCCAATATGTACGGCACATCATCCGAAGCATTCCAGCAGGCATTCAATGACCCGTCAAGTGACAATTACCATTATTATCTGGGGAATGATTATGACCTTAATGCGGCCTATAACAGTGTAACAGAACGGTATAAGAATTTTAACGGGGTGGATGGCAATTCACCGGCTTCGGAGCAAACCACCAATAATGACAGCCAGTCAACAAGAAGGCCAAACACTGAAGACATCAACGGGGACAATACGCTCAATGAACAGGAGCGATATTTCCAGTATAAGATAAGGCTCGATCCCGACCGCATGAATGTTGGCGAGAATTACATAGCCGACATGTATGAGGCCACAGATATCCCGCTAGAAAACGGGAAAAAGGGGCGGGTTAAATGGTATCAGTTTAAAATACCGGTTCAAAGCCCCGATCTGGTTGTCGGAAATATTCAGGACTTTAAGAGCATTCGTTTTATGCGTATGTTCCTTAAGAATTTCGAAAAACCAGTGGTTATCCGCCTTGCTACACTCGAACTGGTAAGAGGTGAATGGCGCAAATATTACAGCAATCTGCTTGCTCCGGGCGAATATGTGCCCGATCCCAACCAGAGTGAAACCAAATTCGATATTTCAACGGTCAGTATTGAAGAAAACGGAAGCAGAGTACCCGTTCCCTATGTGTTGCCTCCTGATATCGAACGCGAAATAAATGTAGGTACCACAAACTACCAGCGACTCAACGAGCAGGCAATGGTGCTTAAAGTATGCAATCTGCTCGATGGCGATGCCCGCGGAACCTACAAAACAACCGATTTCGATTTCAGGCAGTACAAAAAACTCAAAATGTACATTCATGCTGAGAAATCGATTGAAAACCAAGAACTTAAAAAAGGTGATCTGACGGTTTTTGTGAGAATTGGATCTGACTTTACCGAAAACTACTATGAATATGAAATTCCGGTTGAATTCACACCCTGGTACACTTCCGTAACCAACGACCGGTTAATCTGGCCCGATGCCGACCGTATGGAAATTGAATTATCAAAGCTGGTAGATGCAAAGCAGCAACGCAACGATGCGATGGGGCAACCCGGCTCAATGATTACCGTAATAACACCTTATGAGGTATTTGACGGCAATAACCGGATTACTGTTGTTGGTATGCCCAGCCTGAGTGATGTCAAGGCCTTTATGATCGGAGTCCGGAATCCTAAAAAAAGAAATATATCCGATCTTGACGACGGGGAGAATAAGTGTGGTGAAGTATGGGTTAATGAATTACGGCTTACCGATTTTGACGAAAAGAGCGGAATGGCTGCTACTGCCCGTATTTCCGCTAACCTCGCCGATCTGGGTAATGTGGTCCTCTCAGGAAGTTATTCCACACCTGGCTTTGGCAGCATCGAAAAGAAAGTAAATGAACGACAACAGGCAGCCATCAGTCAGGTTGATGCTGCTGCCAATATTCAACTGGGAAAATTCTTCCCCGAAAAAACCGGTATCAAAATCCCGATGCACGTTGACTATTCGGAAATGCGTACCACGCCAAAATATGATCCGCTCGATCCTGATATCCTCTTCAACGAGGTAATCCGCGACCTTGACAAAGCCGGGAAAGATTCGGTGCGTAATCAGGTACAGGACATTACCAGGCGAACCAACATCAATTTCGTGAATATGCGAAAGGAAAAAGTGGGGGCAAAAGGCAAACCACAGGTTTATGACATCGAAAACTTCGACTTCACTTACGCCTATTCGCACATTTACCACCGGAATATAGATATTGAATATGATAGCCGTAAGCAATACCGGGGTGGTGTTGGCTACAATTTTATCAATAACCCCAAACCTGTAAAGCCATTTCAGGGTGTAAAATTCCTCCAGAGTAAGTCATTGGCCATTATAAAGGATTTCAATTTTTATTACATGCCAAAGATGTTCTCGTTCCGCACCGACATGAACCGCCAATACAGCGAACGACTGCTACGAAACAAAACGGGGGCACTGGTGCTGATTGAGCCTACTTTTACCAAAACCTGGGACTGGAATCGTCTTTTTGACCTGAAATATGATCTGGCTCAATCACTTAAGCTTGAATATCAGGCCAATGCCAATGCCTACGTCAATGAACCTCCCGGACGCATCGACCGCAATGCCGATGACTACAAGCTTAAACGCGACTCCATCTGGGATGAGATTTATAATTTCGGCAGCATGAACCGGTTCACCCAAAATATGAGCCTGAACTACATTGTTCCAATTAATAAAATTCCGTTACTCAACTGGATCAACCTGAACACCAGGTATTCGAGCACTTTCCGCTGGGAAGCCTCACCCCGTTCTATTCAGAGCATCATGGCAAATACCATTGAGAACTCCAATACCATTAATATCAACGGAAGTGCGCGGCTTACGAACCTCTATAATAAAGTTCCCTTCCTCAGGAAAATCGGACAATCGGGCAAACAAGCCGCACCTCAGCGTCCCGGACCGGGCAACAGGCAGGGGGGTGATGATAAAAATGTTAAAAAAGAAGAACCGATTGTAGCCCTGGCAGCTGATTCTACCAAAGCCAAAAAATCATCGGTCATTTTCAAAACATTGGGAACCGGATTCGTTAAACTGGTTATCGGGTTTAAAGATGTTCAACTGAACTATACTGAATCGAATGGTACACTGCTGCCGGGATTTACCCCAAAACCCGATGTGTTTGGAAGCAGGTTGACAGATATGGCCCCGGGCTTTGGCTTTGCCTTTGGCAGCCAGGAGGATATCAGGCAGAAGGCGGTTAATAAAAACTGGCTTACCACGGATACGCTGATGAACGCAGCATATATAACCCGGTTAACCAAAAACCTGACTGCCAGGGCAACTTATGAACCTTTTCCAGAATTCAGGATTGAATTTACAGCTGATAAAACTGAGTCTTTCGGACACCAGGAGTATTTTAAGGCTAACAGTGCAGGTGAATTTAAACGCACCACACCACAAGACCGCGGATCATTCAGCATTTCATTTATTGCATGGAAAACAGCATTTAAAAAAGACGGGAAAGAGAATATATCAGAAACCTTTGAGCAGTTTAAGGAAAACAGGCGGATCATTTCTGCCAGGTTAAGTGCTGAAAACCCGTTCTCGACGGGGATTGACTCAACAGGTTATCCCATCGGCTACGGCCCCGGTTCCCAGGAAGTACTTATCCCGGCGTTTATAGCTGCCTACTCGGGCCGCGATGCAAAACAGGTTTCCCTTTCTCCCTTCCCCAAAATCCCGATTCCAAACTGGAGTTTCAGGTATGGGGGGCTGTCCAAAGTCGAATTCTTCAAAAAGTATTTCAAAACATTTAATATTGCCCATACTTACAGGTCAACTTATGCGGTGGGCAATTATGTTACAAACATCGATTACCTCGAAGATATGGGATTCCCCACAACCTTTGATTTTGCCGGTAATTTCATACCAAAAAACAAAATTGAGGTAGTAACCCTCACCGAACAGTTCAGCCCGCTGATTGGCATTGATATGACCTGGCAAAACAGCCTTATTTCCAAACTGGAATATAAACGATCGCGCAACCTTTCGCTCAGTTTTGTGAATAACCAGCTAACCGAAGTGTCGAGCAAGGAAATTGTGATCGGATTGGGCTACCGCTTTAAAGATGTGAAGTTGAACATATCATCAGGAGGAAGAAAACAACAATTGAAAAGTGACCTGAATGTAAAAATGGACCTTTCGATCCGCGACAATAAAACCGTTTTGCGCAGGCTTGATGAAGCCATCAACCAGATTTCGACCGGTAACAGGATGATCTCCATAAATTCTTCGGCCGACTACGTGATCAATCAGCGGTTCAATGTCAGGTTATTCTTCGACAAAACCATTACCAATCCATTTGTTTCATCACAGTTCCCGAATTCGACCACCAATGCGGGGGTAAGTCTTAGATTTACGCTGGCGCAGTAATTGAAAATAAACAGACTGAATGGCTGCCTGTCAAATGGCAGCCTTTTTTATTTCCGCCCAAAGCCTGCCGAATGCACCGGAAGCTTCAGAACCAGGTTTGAAAGCGACCACCGGTTTCCTGAAGATGCCCATTTTTTCAACATCACTCAAATATGGAATGGTTGTTTTACAGAAGGATTCCTTCTTATAATCCCAATCGGTCATGATTTCCCGATGCATGTTTTTACGCTTTTCCACCATGGAGAAAAATCCTGCATATCTGCTTCCTGACCTTAGTGGATGGTCGGAAATGAATTCGCACAGTTCGTGATAGGTTCTGACCGAAAGCGTTGTCGGAACCACCGGCACCAGGACCAAATCACTGGCATTAAAAATAGCCTCAGCCAGCCGGGTTAAACCCGGAGGGCAATCAATAAAAATCCAGTGGTAGCTGTTGCTCAGGGGTTCGAGCATTTCGCGAATCCTATCGCCGGGCCGTTTTACTTTTTCAAGAAGTGGCTCCAGGTCACGAAAGGCAAATGTTGATGGCAAAATATCCAGGTGTATGTAATCAGTCGCCTTTATCTGATCTTCAACCAGAGATTTCCCTTTCAGTAGTTTCTTAACCGTCGTTTTGATCTTGGGTTTAACTTTAAGGTAAAAGGTTGATGATGCCTGGGGATCAAGGTCTATCAGGAGGGTTTTCTCTCCTGTAAAAGAGGCAAGTGCAGCCAGATTTACTGCCGTCGCAGTTTTGCCTACTCCCCCTTTAATGCTGTATAGTGCTGTTACATACATTGGCTGTAGATTCTGAATGATGAATTCCACGTTTTACCTATCACTTAACATGATAATACAAAAGATGTTTAATTTGATTTGCCTGACAACCTGAAAATCAACAAGAGCATAAAGTTAGCAAGATATGGGTCTTGTCAAAAAAAACATTTATCGGTATTAAGCAGATTGATTAAATATAACACAATTTAAGCCGGAATGCTTGCTGTTATTTGAAGCCTTTTGCTAATTTTGCTGTCATCTTAACTGTTAAAAAAAAGTAATTATGAGTAATCCAGCCAATTTAAAGTACACAAAGGACCATGAATGGATCCGGTTTGAAGGCGATAGCGCAGTAGTTGGTGTAACCGACTATGCTCAGGGCGAACTGGGTGACATTGTATTCATAGAAGTTGAAACCGAAGGCGAAACCCTTGAAGAGGGAGAAACTTTTGGAACAATTGAAGCCGTGAAAACCGTCAGCGACCTGTTTATGCCGATATCGGGCGAAGTTCTTGAATTTAACGAAACCCTGAACACCAATCCTGAACTGGTAAATAAAGATCCTTATGGTGAAGGCTGGATCATCAAAATTAAGCTTGCTGATTCGCACAAAACCGATCACCTGCTCGATGCTGCCGCTTACAATGAGTTGATTGGTGCATAGCTTACAAGGAACGGATAACTATAGAACCCTGAATGAAGCTGTTCTTTAAAAACTTTTGGCCTGGAATAGCCTGGTTATGCCTTATTGTGGTATTAACATTAACGCCAGGTACTTATTTCCCAAGGGTTAGTGGTTTCTGGAACCTTTTTTCGCCTGACAAACTAATACACTTATTCATTTTCGGGGTTCTGGCTTTTCTGCTCTTAAAGGGTTCGTTCAGACAATATAGTGAAACAAAAAAGCGTTATACAATTGTTATCCCTCTGGTTGTCACCATTTTGTCCGGAATTATAACAGAAGTGTTGCAATTCTTGCTACCAATAGGCAGAGAGGCCAGTATTTACGATTCGATTGCAAATTTTGCCGGTTGTTTTGCCGGATATTTGATTTTCACTGTTCTTAAAAATAAAAGTGAGAAAAATATCCTTGGGAACTAAATTATTTTGTAATTTAGCATATTCCCTGAAGTGGAATTAAAAGTTGCATAACTAACTATCTGTTAACGATATGGAAGCAAAAAAAACTCCGAAAGCTGATCTTGAGAGTAAACGAATGCTCTTTGTTCAGATCGGGCTGATTGTCGCGCTTGCTGCTATGCTGGTTGCATTCGAATGGAAAACCTATGACATCAGGCAAGCTGACCTTGGTGGACGCAAAGTAGAAAAAGTTGAGGAAGATCTGATTGAAATCACCAACCAGAATAAGCCTCCGCCACCACCTGCCCCACCGCCAACCACCACTCTTATTAATATCGTAAACGATAATATTGAGGTGGAAACAGACCTTAACATCGATGCTGAGGCAACACAGCTTACAGAAATTCCTGAATATAAACCTATTGTTTCCAACGAAGAAGAAGAAGTTGCTGAAGCAGAAATCTTTACTGTGGTTGAAGAATCTCCCAGTTTTCCGGGTGGCGATGAGGCCCGTATCAAATTCCTGACAGATAATATCAAATACCCGCAAATCGCCCGTGAAAGTAGTATTCAGGGAACTGTTTACGTGACTTTCGTTGTTGAGAAAAACGGGAATGTTACCGATGTCAGGGTGCTAAGGGGTATTGGCGGAGGTTGCGACGAAGAAGCTGTAAGGGTTATAAAAGCCATGCCCAAATGGAGCCCTGGTAAGCAAAGAGGAAAACCGGTACGTGTTCAGTTTAACATGCCCATCAAATTTACTCTTGCCGGATAAAAAATATCTTATTGAGTTAATCCCGATCCTTATGGTTCGGGATTTTTTTTGCCTGTTACTTTTTCTCCTAAAATGAGCGGGCACAGTTTGATATAGCATAAAAACGTGTGAGGCCGGAGCAATCCGAACCTCACACGGGTAAGCAAATATAAAGGAAACTTAGGGGGCAATTGGAAAAACAATCAATTCAAAAGCACTGTACCATCTGTTTTTTAAGCCCGAATAATTCACAAATCTTAAAATTCCAGATCAGGTTATTATAAGTCAGGAAGCAACAAAACCTTATTATTTTAACTTGATTGACTATCCGGAGCGGCCAGCCGGCAATGATTCAAACCCCTTAAATCTTTTACAGGCAGCCGTTTTCCGGAAAGTCAGTTCTTAATTTCTTTTCAAATCCTCAACAGTGATTCTTTTATTATTATTAAAAAAATGCAATAAGTAAGACATGCAAATGAATGGTCCGTCAGGAATCAATCAAATACATTAAATGATTTACCGTATCAGGAGAAGCAAAAATAAGGCGATAAACAGGGCAGCACAATACGGTTAAATACTACTTTTTAAAATGTCCTTACGGGATAATGGGGTGGGTAGTTCTACTTATATATATTGATTATCAACTATTAGCGAATAGTAACAGTTGTACTTCTGATTTAAGACCAGGAACAGTACAGGCAGAAAACGATCAGGGCCGCCTAAGTAGCAGCCCTGTGTTTTGATGTTAAATCATTTGTAAGAGATTAATCTCTTTTTCATCAAGCATCCGCCATCTGCCCCTTGGCAGGTCTTTCTTGGTAAGGTTTGCAAAGGCCACCCTGTCGAGTTTCACAACAGCATATTCAAGTTCTTCGAAAAGCCTGCGAACTACCCTGTTTTTGCCTGAATGGACAACCACGCCTATGTTCTTTTTGTTATTTTCTGCTCCGGTGTAAGCAATTTCATCCACGGCCATTAAGCCATCCTCAAGTTCCACACCTTCGGAGAGTCGCATCATGTCTGATTTAGAAAGGGCTTTGTCAAGCTCAACATGGTAAACCTTCCTGACCTTATGCCCCGGATGTGTCAGTTTCACTGCCATGTCACCATCGTTGGTAAAAAGGAGCAATCCTGATGTATTCCGGTCGAGCCTTCCAACAGGATAGATTCTTTCGCGGCAGGCATCTTTTACAAGCATCATCACGGTATTGCGTTCCTGCGGATCATCAACCGTGGTGATGTAGCCTTTCGGTTTATTCAGCAATAGATAAACCTTTTTTTCAACACTCAATGTTTCCCCACCAAACTGAACCTTGTCATCGCGGGTTATCTTTGTACCAAGTTCGGTAACAACTTTTCCGTTGACCGATACAGCCCCGGATTCTATCAGGGTATCGGCTTCACGGCGCGAGCAGACTCCGGAATTTGCTATATACTTATTCAGGCGAATGGTGCCATCATCTTTAAAGGTCTTTTTGAGCTTTGGTTGAAAATCTGATCCGGTTTTGGAACCTGTAATACCCCCGGTTTTTCTTCCCTTATAGCGATTTTCACCGGCAGGGCTTCCGGGTTTGAATTTATCGCGGTCGCCTGAAAGCCTTCTTTCTGATCCGGTTGAGCCACTTTCCCTTCTTTTATAAGGCTTTCTGTCGGAATCTGTACTTTCCGAATACTTTCTTCTTTCCGGTCTGTCACCTTCCTCATTCTTACTGACATGGCCGGGATTATCATATCTTTTAGCCCCAAAAGTCCGGGGCTTATCACCGGCTTCATCCTTTTTATAGGGAGCTCTGGTTCTTTTGTAACTACTTTCACCTTTATCGTCAGCGCGATCGCCAGACTGACGCTCATTGCCGGAACTCCTGTCCGGTCTTTCATCCTTTTCTATCCGCTTTCTGTAAGGTCTGGCTCCGTCTTCAGTGCCGCCCGAAAACTTGCTTCTATCGGAGGTACCAGTTCCACGCGAACGGAGTTTATCACCGGATTCGTCTTTCTGATCTGATGATCTGCTCTTATTCCATGGCCGGTTATCGGAATTTCTTGAGTCACCTGCACCTGATGATCGTGCAGCTGAATGCTCAGTGTCCTTCTTCCAGGGCCTTGCCGGACGATCGTCGCTATCGCCTTTTGGCTTATATGAAGGCGTTCTGAAACTATCTTCTTTCTTCTCATAAGGTCTCTTTCCCCTGAATTTTCCGGGATCGGAAGGGGCAAAACTTCCTGGTTTGTCCTTTTCAGGAGATCTATCGGATTTACCGGAAGGTTTTCCGGTATAATCCCTGCCTTTACCGGCGCGGCCTTTACCGGCGGCACCATCAGCACTTTTCTTCTTCCCGGCTCCGTATTCAGCGGGAATTCTCTTCATTGCACACATTGACTGATTGTTTTAGTCTGCAAAGTTAAGGAAGATTAACACGCGACCATTAGATTTCTCAGAATGCTGAAAATCAAACATTTTGGCATTCAATATTTGTCTAGTCTTTCTTTTTCCACATCCATTTTGAATCTTTTTATCGGAAACACGCGTAATTATTAGATTTTATTCGTATATTCGTAATCCAATCAGTGTTAAACTGGTCGTATCTTTGATAACAAAAACCGTTTGGCCATGGATCCTTCAGATGAAAAAATTATCGTTATAGCCCGCCATCCCAATTCAAGGGCTCTATTGTTAAAATCAAGACTTGAGGCGGAAGGGATTGATTGCTTCCTCGCTCATCAGAACCTGCTTCAGGCATCAATTTCGGGTGGGGTGGAAATCAAAGTCAGAAGATCGGATGTAGATAAAGCGCTGAGAGTCATTGAGGCATCGCTTGAACAGCATGGAACCCAGAAAGAGGCTGCCGTTAAATCCCTGCGCAGTGTCAGGAAAATTCTGGTTCCGGTTGACTTTTCCGATGCCTCTGTTAAGGCCTGTGCTTTCGCACTCGGACTGGCCGAAAAGTTAAAAGCTGAGATTAAGTTGCTCCATGTTTTCTATAATCCGGTGCTGGATATCGCCCCTTTCGATACCAGCCACGCTTATCAGGTTAACCTGGTCAACTACCTGCATGAAGCAGAACAAAATGCAAGGCAGCAGATCGCCAGGCTCGTAAAAGAACTGAAACAACAGGTAAAAGAATCCAATCCGGATCTTAAAATTACCTATTCTGTCTCAAACGGCCTGGCTGTTGAAGAAATTGTTGCCACTGCTTCAAAATACAGACCTGGGCTGATCGTTATCGGGACACGGGGTATAGGCAAACAAACCGCTGGATTTCTCGGCAGCGTTACAGCTAAACTGATTGAAAAAACAGACTTTCCGGTACTTGCTATCCCTGAGCAAAGCAGGTATACCCGTATCGGGAAAATTAAAAATGTGATGTATGCCACTGATTTTGACCAATCAGATCATCTGGCTATAAGCAAACTGATTAACCTGCTGCATCCATTCGAAACCAACCTGCACTGCATCCATATCAGTGTCGGAGTGAAAAAATCGTGGGATAAGGTCAAGATGGACGGACTTAAAGCATTCATCGACAAAGAGTACAAAAAGTATCCCGTTAAATGCGAAATTGTGATCAGCAACGATATTATCAACGGATTAGAAACCTACATCCGGAATAACGATATCGATATCATTGCCATGACGAACCACAACCGGGGCCTACTCTCCAGTTTCTTCACAGCCAGTATCACTAAAAAAGTGCTGACCCGTATTACAAAGCCGCTTTTTGTATTCAAATCATTGGATTAACGGTTAAAGTACCGGATAGAAGGCATCTTCAATGTGATTCACCCGCTTTGTTGTGCTGTTCAGTACAATTGAAATGATATCGAACCGGACTTCGAGGTTAATGTTGTTTCTTTCAACATAGGCCTGTGTTGAACGGATCAGAAACCGTTGCTTTGCGGCGTTGACAAAGACCTCAGGCTCACCAAATACTGATGAACGGCGGGTTTTAACCTCTACAATTACAAGGAATTTATCCTTTTCGGCAATGATGTCAATTTCATCCTTACCAAAGCGCCAGTTGGTTTCGCGGATGATAAATCCCTTCTCTCTTAAATACTGCAGGGCTATTTCTTCGCCCAGGTTTCCCAAATCGTTGTGTTCGGCCATAGTTTTTAAAGCTCAAAGTTTAAAGTAAAAAGCTCAAAGTGAAAAAGTAAAAAGTAAAAAGTAAAAAGTTGAGCACAATTCGAAAAGTGAAAAGCGTAAATTTAAAAACTGCAATAGATCAAATGCCAGAAGACCTTTCGAACCCTGCGTTTTTTAACAATACTTCGTTAAATTTTTACATAACCCTGTAAATCAATTTGTTATACATGAAAGATTTTATTTCGCGAACAGCTATAAATCAAGTATTTGCGTCATTGCCTGATTGCTTGAGCAATCAAGCAGACAGGCGTGAGATAAAAGTTAACCGAACTATTTTTTTAATAAAAGCGAATATAAAAGGTAAAGAGCCCCAAAAAAGCCCAGAATAAACAGAAGCGGCTTTAGCAGTGATCTGAGTTTCTGATTTGTGGTTCCGGCATCGGGTTGCATAAAACTCAGACTGCTGCTATCTGAAACGACATTCAATACTGCTTCCCTGCCAAAGATTAGAGGCAGGTTTTTGTCCTGGTGCCCTGCCGGGAAGCCAAATAAGACAGGGAATTTATAACCAGCTACCGCATCTGTAATGATTTCTTCGGGCGACTTTGCAAAAGGGATTGTATTATCGTGCATTCCGGTCATCCCACCAATTACCAGCCCGGCCAGCCGGTCAAGTTTTCCTCCCCGTTTCAAATTCATCATCATACGGTCAATGTGGTAGAGGTATTCATCCAGGTCTTCTATAAACAGAATTTTTCCTTCGGTTTCTATGTCAGATAGCGTGCCGCGAAGGCTGTAGAGTATGGATAGATTGCCACCGACCACTTCACCACGGCATTGTCCCTGCCGGGAATATTTACCGGTATTAATATTGTATTCCGGAGTCTTACCAAATAAGGTATTTTTCAATTCTTCAACAGCCTGCAAGGAAATACCATCGGCCGGAAAATTCAATGGCATAGTCGCGTGCAGCGTTTCAATTCCCAGGTTCCGGTTTATGTGCGAATGCAGTACCGTGATATCGCTGTACCCGATAATCCACTTAGGATTCTTTGGGAAAGCAGTAAAATTAATCACGTCGATGATACGTACTGTGCCATAACCTCCCCGGGCACAGAAAATTGCTTTAACATCGGTATCGTCAAGCATTTGCTGAAAGTCTGCTGCACGCATTTCGTCGCTGCCGGCAAACTGGTTATCTTCGTCATACAGGTGTTCACCCGGCATAACTATCAGCCCCCAGGATTGAATGGCTTTTATGGCAGGCTCCATTTCGGCGGCAGTTACTTTGCGCGCGGTGGCAACTATGGCAACTTTGTCACCTGGCTTAAGATATGCGGGAGTAATCATAATAATCTGTTAAACACTCAAAGATACATCATTCCCTAAAATAACACACCTTACAAACAACTGTAAAAGCCTGGTGTCTGACCTTTACAGGTGAGATACCTCCCTGTGAGAGAAATTTAGAATGATTCTAAATCAATTTTTATGCTGCTTTATTTCCGGCTTACGTATTTTTGTCTAAAACTAAGCTATGATCAATTGGCGCGATTTTGAAAAGGAATTATGGCACAGGGCGCAGAGCTCAGAGCACAGGGTATGGAGCATAGAATCCCGTTATAGAATCGTCCATCGTCCATGTCACACTGAGCGCAGCCGAAGTGCTGACTTCTGACTTCGGTCCCTGAGCTCTTGTCGAACCATGTCGAAGGGCTGACTTCCGACTTCGGTCTCTGAGCGAAGCCGAAGGGCTGACCTCTAACAACCTGAACTTAATGCAAATAGTTGAATCAACAAACATAAAAATACCATGGAAAAAACCATCAAAGGAACCCAAACTGAAAAAAACCTGCTGAAATCATTCGCTGGGGAATCACAGGCAGCCAGACGTTACCGCATTTTTGCCAAACAGGCCAAAGCCGACGGATATGAACAAATTGCCGCCTTCTTCGAAGAGACAGCCAATCAGGAAGATTCACATTCGAAGGTATTTTTCAAATATCTCGAAGGAGGAATGCTCGAAATCACCGCATCTTATCCGGCAGGAAAGATAGGTACTACAGCCGAAAATCTGGAAGCTGCCGCTGATGGCGAAAACGAAGAATGGACGCAACTCTATCCCGAATTTGCCAGAATCGCAGAAGAAGAGGGTTTCAAGCGCATAGCCAACTCCTTTAAACTGATCGCCGGTGTTGAACTCGAACATGATAAACGCTACAAAAAACTACTTGAAAACCTGAACCAGGGCAAGGTATTTGAGAAAGATGAGGAAGTTATCTGGGTTTGTCGCCATTGCGGTTATCATTACAAAGGCAAAAAAGCACTGAAAAACTGCCCGGCCTGCGAACATCCGCAGGCATATTTTGAGCAAAAGCAGGAGAACTATTAAAGTAAAGAGTTGAATCCAGAGATAAACCGTGTCCCTAAGCTGTTTATAGGAAGATCCGACAATAATGATTGGTTTTCCCATTTTTAGGACAGGATTTACAGGATTAACAGGTTTTTTTCTTGGTAATACTTTTTTGCCCGGTTGGTGGTCTCGGCTTCGCTCGACCACCAACTCCCGCATCATTCCATCACTAACCTTGCCTTTTCTCATTTGCAGGTTTCCCGGATAAACTGCGACTTTGTACCTGGATTAGTGGCCGACATATTTCAAAAGGCTGGTGTGCATTGCATTTTTTGACGTACACTTTTTTGTTTCAGCTGTTATCAGACCCCTGGCCATTGGATATTTGACATGCTCTTTTCTCGTATCTTTGAACCTTATTTTAAATCGCCTGATCCATGTCAGATTCCATTGCCAAAACCTTTAAACGCTACACCGTAACCTCTGCCCTGCCCTATGCCAATGGCCCCATTCATATCGGCCACCTCGCAGGGGTGTATGTGCCTGCCGATATTTATGTGCGTTATTTGCGCTCAAAAGGGGAAGATGTTGTGTTTATCGGCGGATCGGATGAACATGGCGTACCCATTACCATTAAGGCACGCAAGGAAGGTATAACCCCACAGCAGGTGGTGGACAAGTATCATGGTATTATCAAAAAATCGTTTGAAGATTTTGGTATTTCCTTTGATATCTATTCGCGGACATCCAATCCGATCCACCACAAAACGGCTTCGGAATTCTTCACCAACCTATATGATAAAGGCGAGTTTATCGAGAAAATCTCGCTTCAGTATTACGATGAAGAACACCAGACCTTTCTGGCCGACCGCTACATTACCGGCACCTGCCCCCATTGCGGTTTCGAAAAGGCTTATGGCGATCAGTGCGAGAATTGCGGCACCACACTGAATGCCACCGATCTTATAAACCCAAAATCAGCCCTGAGCGGAAGCGTGCCTGTGATGCGCGAAACCAAACACTGGTTTCTGCCCCTCGATAAATATGAGCCCTGGCTGCGTGAATGGATACTGGAAAGTCACAAGGACGATTGGAAAACCAACGTTTACGGGCAGTGCAAATCGTGGCTCGACCATGGCCTGCAACCCCGTGCCGTTACCCGCGACCTTGACTGGGGTGTGAAAGTTCCCCTGCCCGAAGCCGAAGGAAAAGTGCTTTATGTCTGGTTTGATGCACCCATCGGTTACATTTCAGCAACCCGCGAATGGGGCGAACAAACCGGCAAAGACTGGGAGCCTTACTGGAAATCGGCCGATTCAAAACTGGTTCACTTTATCGGCAAAGACAACATTGTATTTCATTGCATAGTATTCCCGGGCATGTTGAAAGCCGAAGGGTCGTTTATCCTTCCGGAAAATGTGCCGGCCAATGAGTTTCTGAACCTCGAAAACGATAAAATTTCCACTTCGCGCAACTGGGCGGTATGGCTGCACGAATACCTTGAGGAATTCCCCGGCAAACAGGATGTATTGCGCTATGTGCTTACCGCCAATGCCCCTGAAACCAAGGATAACGACTTTACCTGGCGCGACTTTCAGACGCGCAACAACAGCGAATTGCTGGCCGTGTTCGGGAACTTCGTTAACCGCACCCTGGTGCTTACCCAGAAATATTTTGAGGGGAAAGTGCCTTCTTTGGGACCGGTTGATGATTATGATCGTCAGGTACTGTCCGAGATGGCCGGTTTCCCGGAAAAGATTGCCCGGAGCATCGAGTTGTATCGTTTCCGCGAAGCCCTGAACGAACTGATGAACCTGGCCCGTCTGGGTAATAAGTATCTGACCGAAACAGAGCCCTGGAAAACCTTTAAAATCAATCCAGAGCGCGTTCAAACCAACCTGAACATCTGCCTGCAGATTTGCGCCAACCTGGCAATTCTCGGAGAACCATTTCTTCCGTTCAGTGCGGCAAAGCTCAACAAAATGCTCAACCTGCAAACCTCGAAGTGGGATAAAGCCGGAAACGCTGACCTTCTTTCTGACGGGCATATGCTTGGCGAGCCTGAACTGTTGTTCGAGCGCATCGAAGATGCCGCGATTGAAGCCCAGGTGCAGAAACTGCTCGACACCAAAAAGGCCAATGAGGCTGAAAATGCGACAGCCAATCCTGCAAAACCAGTTATTGAATTCGATGATTTCGGCAAGATTGACCTGCGGATCGGAACTATCATCGCTGCTGAAAAAGTGGCCAAAACCAAAAAACTGCTGAAACTCACCATCGATACCGGTATTGACAAACGGACGGTTGTGTCAGGCATAGCAGAATATTTCGAACCTGAAAACATTGTCGGGCAGCAGGTTACCATACTCGTGAACCTCGCTTCACGAAACCTCAAAGGCATCGATTCGCAGGGCATGATTCTGATGGCCGAAGACCACGATGGACGGCTGAGTTTTGTAGCACCAAGTACGGCAATGAAGAATGGAAGTGAAGTGAGGTAGTTAATTCGGATTTTATTAGCGGATTAGCCGATTAGCTGATTAGCGGATTTGGAGATTAGCGGATGAGCCGATTAGCTGATTTGCTGATTGTAACATTTCCCAATATTCCAACCTTCCACGGAATTTCGGATTTCCTTCGGTGAACCTGTCTGCCTGAAGCATTCAGGTGGGCTCACTTCGTTCTGTTGCGCTTGTCAGCTTGGCGCAGTCAGGCGGGGATTTCGGACCTGCCCGACTGACCAAATGGATTTAACGGTTATATACTGTTTGTCGGTCAGGCGGGCTAATTTGCTAATCCGCTAATCCATTAATTTTCCAAATAAAACAACTCCCTTTGCAACAATGTTGCATTTAAAACGTTCATACATCTGAAACCGGAATTTTATGCTTGCAATTGATATTTTACAACAACATCAGTTAAAGAAAACCTCTCCACGGCTGGCTATGATTGAGGCATTGCAATCGGTGGATGCTCCGCTGGCCGAAGCAGAGATAAGCGAAAAGATGGGCAGCCATTACGACCGAACCACTTTTTACCGCAGCATGTTAACCCTGGAGGAAGCAGGAATACTGCATAGAATTGTTGTGGATAGATTGATTGTGAAATACGCATTGAATCCGCTTGGGTTAACCGGCAATAACCAGTCTGATCATGCCCACTTTTTCTGCAACAACTGCAAACAACTGGTTTGTCTCGAAGAAATTCACCCCGGGCCTTACCGCCTTCCGGCAGGTTTTCAAACCAGTGAAGCGGAAGTCATAATCAAAGGTTTGTGTAATAAATGCAGTAAATAATCTATTTCATCCATTCAATTTTCAGTAATTAAATGACTGCCCGGGTAAGATATAAAAACTTTATTGCGCTGTTGCTTCTGCTACTGCTGCTTACCCCGATGCTGGTTCAGTCGTTGCACAAACATTCTTATGGCCACCAGGAGTGTGGAAGTAACCTGCCCGCGGGGCTGAATCATGACCATGCTCAAAAGGCAAACTGTAAAATCTGTAGTTTTGAATTTTTAACCGCATTGATTGAAGAGCCTGAAATTAAAGAAGTTTTTCGTCCTGAACTGAAAGAAAACATAATCGGGCTTCTTGTTTCCGCACCTTCTTTAAACATTTTTTTCTCTCCCCTTCGCGCACCACCGGCAGCCTTATAAGATTTCCCGCCGGCAACTGACCTTCCGGTAAGTAATCAACTATTCCTCAGGCTTTTTTGTTAATAAATCTTTTCATTCATCCTGATACGGATTCTTTTATCAGCTTAACAGCTTAGCTGTACCACCGGCAAATGGACAGGTATAGACGACAGCACCATCAACCATTCGGGTAGCTGTTAACAATAACTGACCAAAGACTTTCAATACATTGATTTACATATATATACGGGCCATTGTTTATCATTAACCCAAACAATCATTCAATTAACCATGAAAAAAATTCTCGCCATCTGCACATTGATCGTTTTGGTTCAATCTGCAGGCGCACAAAATAAAATATCAGGTCTAATAACTGACCAGAACAAACTGCCTTTAACCGGCGCCACCGTTTTTATTGCCGATATGAACAAAGGTACTGTTTCAGATAGCAGGGGATATTATGAACTTCAGAATCTGCCCGAAGGAAGAATCAAGATACAGTTTTCGTTCGTCGGATACACCAGTCGCCTTGAAACCGCTGTTTAAAAGGTGGTGGCTCAGTTCTGAATATCACCTTAAATCAAACAGCGATAGAGGCGGATGAAATTGTGATTTCAGGCGGGTACAACTCAACCCAGCATGAAAATGCCGTAAAGATTGATGTTATAAAACTCCGGGGCAATTCATTGACTGGCACTCCCAATTTTGCAGAAATGCTTACCCGGGTTCCAGGTGTGGATATGATTTCAAAAGGCAGCGGGGTTTCAAAACCGGTGATCCGCGGTTTGTCGCTCAACGACATTCTGGTTCTGAACAATGGCGTCCGTTTCGAAAATTACCAGTTCTCGGATCATCATCCCATGGGCATTGATGAATTCGGGGTTGAAAACGTGGAAATAATCAAAGGCCCGGCTTCACTTTTGTATGGTTCCGATGCCCTTGGGGGTGTAATCAACTTCATAAAGGAGAAACCTGCACCTGTCGGTCAGATTGAAGGCGATTACAATCTGCAGTTGTTCACCAATTCTATGGGTATGACCAACAATATAGGCATTAAGGGCGCCGCAGGTAAAGTTTACGGAGGCCTGAGGTTCGGCAATAAAAACCACGAGGACTACCTTCAGGGTGGTGGGATATTTGTTCCGAATACACGTTTCGGTGGCAACTCATTTATGGGCAGCACCGGGTACAACAACCGTAAGATGTCGCTCAACCTGAATTATGATTTCAGCCGCTACAAAACCGGAATTGCCGAAGAAGATGCCGTGGATATTATCAATGAGCAGGGCCGGGGTAGAAAACCGGAAATTTTTTACATGTTGACTGACAATCATTTACTGTCGATGCGGAATAATTTCTTTCTAAACAGATTCAAACTTGAAGTCAATTCAGCGTGGCAGAAATCGGGACTGATTCATTATGAAGGGCCTGATGAGATTTCGATTGAAATGGCGTTGCAGACACTCACTTATGAAACCCGGCTGCATCTGCCTTCGGGCGGCAAATCAGATTTTATCATTGGCTTTCAGGGTTTAAACCAGGTGAATACCAACCTCAACAACAGGGAAACCATCCTGCTGCCAGATGCAAACATCAGCAATTACTCGATATTCGGGCTTCTGCAATATACCTTTGGGGAAAAACTGAAACTGCAATCGGGTGTCCGGTATGATTTTAAGCAGATTCTGACTGAAGCGGTCAATAAGCCTGAGGATGAGACCTACCGTCCTGTGCTTGACAAGACTTACGGAAGCTTCAGCGGTTCTCTCGGGGCGACTTACAATCAGTCAGAAAAGCTTTTGTTCCGCTTCAATTTTGCATCGGCCTATCGTACGCCAAACCTGCCAGAACTGACATCAAACGGACCTCACGAAGAGCGCTACGAACTGGGCGATTCCAGAGTTGTTCCCACCAGGGCCAGTGAATCTGATATAAGCATTCATTATCATTCCGATAATGTAAGTTTTGATGTGGCCGGATTCTATAATCTACTGAACAACTACATTTACATCTCTCCGACCAGTGACACATCGACCGCTGGTAACAGAATTTACAGATATCTGCAATCAGATGCCCGGCTTTATGGTTTTGAGGCCGGTATTCATTTTCATCCGAAGCAGATGGAATGGCTGCATTTTGAAACGACATTTTCAAATGTTACAGGAAGGAAGTCCGATGGCGGGTATCTGCCTTTTATTCCGGCCAATAAAATCCATAGTGATTTGCGGCTCGGAAAAGAGAAACTCGCCTTTTTTCATCATGCTTATCTCAGCATGAACCTGCTTGTGGCATTCAACCAGCAAAAACCATCAACAGAAGAGGTGAAAACCAATGGCTACACCTTGATTGACCTTTGTATTGGTGGACAGTTGAAAGTGGCAGAACAAATGATTACCATAGGTTTAGCAGTAAACAACCTCTTTGACAAAAAGTACATTGATCATTTATCGACCCTGAAAGAGATCAATTACTTCAATCCTGGTAGGAACATTGCGATTAGCCTCAGGATTCCATTCGGGTTAGCAAAGAAACTCAATATTCAATAAACCCTGTTTGGCATTTTCAGGGAAAATGAAACAGCACCCATAAAATCCCGGGAATTCAGCCAACCTCATGGTTAAACCCTTGCTATTTTCTGAGCATAATCCTGAAAGTAGTCCCCTTTCCGGGAACAGAAGATTTTACGAAGATCTTTCCGTCGTGATTTTCGCGGATGATGCGTTGTGCCAATGAAAGACCCAGGCCCCAGCCCCTTTGTTTGCTCGTAAATCCCGGGTTAAAAATAGTGCTCTGCATTTTCTTGGGTATCCCCTTGCCTGTATCGGAAACATCAACCATCACAAACTTCTCTTCATCAATGATGTCAATAATTATGGCACCCTGGCCTGCCATGGCATCTACCGCATTTTTAACAAGATTTTCAATTACCCAATCGAATAGCTGATAATTCAGCATAGTGAGCACAACAGAACCCCGCGGAGGATTTATGGTGAATGAAACTTTGCTGGAGGTCCTTTTCTTCAGGTAGTCAATTGAGTTATAGACAACCTCAACTACATTCTCCGTTTTAAGATTCGCGACAGAGCCAATTTTTGAAAACCTTTCGGTGATGGTATTCAGCCTGTTTACATCCTTCTGCAACTCTTCAATTGTTTCGCTGCCTACATCTTTTGTTTTCAGGTACTCAACCCAGGCCATCATCGAAGAAAGCGGAGTGCCCAATTGGTGAGCCGTTTCCTTGGCCAATCCTACCCATACCTGGTTTTGCTCTGAACGGCGGGCAATGCTAAACAACAGATATGAAATAAGCAGAAAAATACTGATGATCGCAAGCTGTATATAAGGAAAATACCTGAGCTGGGTCAGCAAAAACGAGTCCTTATAAAAGATAAAATGTTTGCTTCCGGTAATGTTGATCACTATGGGTTCATTGTTTGAAGCCATGGCATCGACAGTGGCTTTTATATAGGCCGGGTCGTTTACACGGGTTGAATCGAGCTTGCCCCAGGCAACCACTTCGCGCCGGGTGCTGTCGGTAATGATAACAGGCACAGAGGCAGAGTTATTAACGACTTCTCTGAAAAACGATTTCACCAGATCATCGAGCACGACTTTCAGTTCCGAAAACAGGTGGGAGTCTTTATAATAGAGGTAAATGAGGTTACCATGGTAGTAATCGAGCACAATCGGGGGATAAACAGAAAATTCCTTGAGCAGGGCAGGCGTGAGTTTCGGGACGGTATCAGGATCAAAATCCACATTCTTCACCTGATCAATCTCACCTTTGGCATTGGCCAGAATTACCGGAATGGTTGTATTGCTTTCAACGATCTTGAGATAGATTCCCAGGGCCTCATCGTCTTCGGTTTTAGGTATCCTCACGGTGGTTTCGGCCAGCAATTCAACCCGTTTGCGCTCTTCCACCCTTAAGCGGTCGAAAAACTGACCGGTGTAATTCACCAGGTTGGCCCGTTGCTGAATGGCATTGGCCCAGGTTGTAATCTTACTCCGCTCGTCTCTGGCAATATTCTTAACCAGCGAATTAGTGTACCAGAGCGAAACACTCACAATAACCAGTGCTGCAAAAAAGAGCCAGCGTTTCCAGGTTTTCTTTTGCTGGTAAATATTGGTAACACGCGGCCTGATCAGTTTACGGAAATTCATAGTAGCATTGCATTGCTTTGCAAAGATCGGGTTTTTAGTTTATGATTGACGATAGGGGGTCATAATTACAAAGATGCAGGGTTACAGATTTATATACCTGTCCGACTGACTTCAAAAATGTTGTATTTGATTATGACTTATGTCGGTCAGGCGGGGTTACAGTGTTGTTGGTATTGAGTGTTTTTCGACATAAAAAAGGCGTGTTTCAGAAATTTTAGAAATTTAAGCTACCCTTAGCGAGGACGCTAAGGGTAGTTTTTGAGCTGAGTGCTTCTCAATAAATATTGTATTGGCCATTCGGGCAGGCAGTTGGCTATTGATAGTTGGCAGTTGGCAGTTGGTAAAAAGAAACGAAAAAGGGTTCAAAAGTTCAAGGGTTCAAGTTGGCAATTGGCAGTTGGCAGTTGGCAAAAACCAGTTGATAATTCCGTCTCTCAGTCCCTAGAACCGGATGGTCTCGACTCCGCTCGACCACCGGTTTGTCACTCAGTCGCTCAGCTAATTAGTCAATTAGACATTAGAAATTAGACATTAGACATTAGAAATTTCTCTCATCCCCGTCTCTCAGTCTCCCAGTCTCTTACCTAATCTGAGCGATTTATTAATAAAAAATAAAAGATAGCTTGCGTATGTAATTGATAATACGTATCTTAGCTGTGTAAAAAACAAAAACCACACATCACCAAATTGGTGCACAAGACTATCTTTTATGGCTGCTAAG
>JBBQBC010000001.1:0-89459 GCA_038317155.1 Bacteroidales bacterium | reverse complement strand
TTCACGAATCATTAAGCCAGTTAATAAACGGCCATGTTTGCAGAATAGAAAAGATTAATGAAGATCGGGCATACCGGTTGTTAACTACCTACTTATTCGTCGATTTGCTGCAGCCCAGGATTTAAAAATATTGGAGCGTGTTTTTTCCATGCACGTTTCAATTTTTTGGCCATGCCCCGGGAGTGATTTACCCGGGGGTTTTTTTATGCTCAAAATAGGGGGGTAAAATGTCAAAACTGTATGTAGGATTGTATGTAAAAATAAATAACCACCTGCAAATAGTTAGTTTACAAGTGGTTACATTTGCTAATTGTGACCCCGACAGGATTCAAACCTGTGACCTTCAGAACCGGAATCTGACATTCTATTCAGCTGAACTACGGGGCCGGAAAGGAGAATGCAAATTTCGTTAAAAATCGTTTACCTGCGGCAGATTCCCAATATTTTTCACGTCCCCGGGCAGAAAGCCTGTTATCAAGGGTTTCCGCTGTTAGTCCGCATCTTATCTTTTGATGCTGCCATTCGCCGTTAGTCCGCATCTTATCTCTGAAGCCGACAACCTAGCTTTGAAAGAAAATCAAATCATTAAATTTTTGAATTTCAGTATAGAAGGAGACTTAGTTATATTACGAGTATTAGGGTGCGCATCAGAAAATAAGATGCGCACCAACATTATAGCGACAACAAAATTGTTATTTTGTGCAGTTTGTCGTTTTAGTGCTTAGTTGGCAAAAGGAATATCCCGGCACATCAATTACTAACCAACCATGGCATTAAGCCTCTGCCTTTGATAAATCCCACCATGTATCCTCAAAAAAGTAAGCAGTTACCAGGTTTTTAGGGGTAAACTCGAAATAGTAATTCACGGGGGTAATGGTTTTGGGTGCATCATGCCAGAGTTCTCCGGTAGGTTCTTCCGGTTCAAAAATTGCCTGGTTTCTACTCTTGAAGTCGAGTGGCGACCGCTTACGGGAGTCGCAGATGACGTAAAATGGTTTCCCTGCTTCACGGCAGACCAGGGCAATGGGATAAGTGCCCACTTTATTGGTAAATCCGTCGGTGAAAACATTGTCGGCCCCCATCACTGCAAAATCAATTTCATGGATAAAACGTCCGATTGCAGCCTCGTTGATGAAATGCACCTTACACCCAAGATCGCTCAAAGCCCTTGCCTGCAATTTACCCTCATAAACCGGTCCTGACATAGTTTGATACACCGAAGGGGAAATATTATGGGTGGCCAGATGCTCGAACAGTACATGGATACTCGAACTGTTGCTGTGCAGCAAAATCCGCTTGTTTTGAAACTTTATCAGCCTTTCCATTCTCTCTGCAGCCTGTCCGATACTTTCATCCCAGGTTGCGTTGTATTTGCCTATAAACTTTTCAATTCTGGTAATTGTTTTTTCCACCGGCCATTCATTTTGTGTGGCTTCGTCAAGCAGATCATAAAACTGCTGCATAAAATGATGCAATACTGCCAGATCTGGAAAATGGTTGGTTACCTTGTCGAGATTGAGCCGTAAAAACTCCTGGTCAATTTCCCGGTTATTTACGTAAGTCTGGATGCAGCGGATAATTTTATCGAGAACGGCAGCAGATCCAGAATAATTATCAGAAATCAGTTCACGAATTTTTAATTGGAACGACATGGTGTTTAAATGTTTGAAAAATAGTCTTTTAGCCTGTTAACAATTTGCTGATATTCCTGCCCGATTTCCGGTATTAATCAAAAATGTTTACCTTTGCGAAGATAAATCATTCAGTTCAATTTAATTCAAACATTACAATGTCAGAAAGAATTTTCGATAAGGTTAAGCCCGGTGTAGTTGCCGGCAGCGATGTACAGGAAGTTTTCCGTATTGCCAGGGCCAATGGGTTTGCGCTACCCGCGGTTAATGTTGTAGGAACCGATTCGGTAAATGCAGTTATGCAGGCTGCCAAAGAGGTTAATTCTCCTGTCATAATCCAGTTTTCGAATGGTGGCGCTCATTTTTATGCCGGAAAATTCCTGAGCAACGACGGCGAACGTGCTGCCATTGCCGGTGCTGTTTCAGGTGCAAAACACATCCACATGCTTGCTGAAATGTATGGTGTGGCTGTTATCGTGCATACCGATCATGCGGCTAAAAAGCTGCTTCCATGGATTGATGGGCTGCTTGATGCCGGTGAAAAACATTTCGAGGAAACCGGAAAACCGCTTTTCAGTTCGCACATGCTCGACTTATCGGAAGAGAGCCTTACAGAGAACGTCGAAATCTGTAAAAAATACCTCACCCGGATGAGCAAAATTGGTATGACCCTCGAGATTGAACTTGGTGTAACCGGCGGAGAAGAGGATGGTGTTGACAATACCGGTGTTGACAGTTCGAAACTCTACACTCAGCCTGCCGATGTGGCCTATGCTTACGAAGAACTCCTGAAAATCAGCGATCGGTTTACCATTGCCGCTTCATTTGGTAACGTACACGGGGTTTACAAACCCGGAAATGTTAAGCTGCAGCCGGTGATCCTGAAAAATTCGCAGGATTACATTCAGAAGAAATTCAATACTGTTGAAAAACCGGTGAATTTCGTTTTCCACGGAGGATCTGGCTCAAGCCGCGAAGAAATCAGGGAAGCCATTTCGTATGGGGTGATCAAGATGAACATTGACACCGATACCCAATGGGCCACCTGGGAAGGGGTTATGAATTACTATAAAAAGAATGAAGGCTATCTTCAGAGCCAGATCGGAAATCCAGAAGGCGAAGACAAACCCAATAAAAAGTTTTACGATCCCCGCAAGTGGCTCAATGAATCACAAAAGTCGATGATAGTGCGTCTAAAAACCGCATTTGAAGACCTGAACAACATTGACAGGAATTAAAGTTAAGTAAAAAGTATAAAGTCTAAAGTAAAAAGTAGGATTCATAGTTCAAGGTGGGATTTTTAATTTCTGCAAGTTTCTTTTTCACAGATAAACCACTCTTATTAGCTATTTACTGAAAAGCCCTGGTTGATTTTTCAACCGGGGCTTTTCTATTGAATTGTAGTTTTTAATTGTAAATCAATCAGGGCATTGTCTTCCAAAGTCTATAGACAAATTTTACTGCCCAATGGACTTTAGACTTTCTTTTTACTTGCCACTAGTGTCCGCTTCCTACGGGCTGTTTAAATTTATCACCGGTCTTTTCGATAACCATCCTGTAATAGGATTCATCATACCCGGGCTGGCTGACTTTCGGATTCTGGTTATCACCATCTTTTACTTTTACATTTCCATCCAGGAACTTTGTAAAGAGGTGGCGGTATAACTCTTTCCAGCGGGCTACTGTACTGTTGCCCTGGTTAACAGAGTATTCGGTAAGGAAAGCCAGTGCTTTGGCAGGATCTGATTTGTAAAGTTCAACTGCAGCCTTATCAACAACCGGGGTATATGAAATAAATTTATTTTCAAGTGCCGATTGAACTTTCTGAATATCCCCTATCATATCTTTATAACGGGTGTAAGCAAGGTTTGAAACCTGATTAAATACCCAGAAGGCAGCATTATCGGAAAACTCCATGATCCTGCCGTTGCCAACTGCATAAGATTCGGGGACTGCCGTGATGCCACAATACATGGGCACATAAACGGTACTGTAGGTGTCATCAACCCCAAACCAGTGAATTCCCCCGATGGGATCGGGCAACCAGGAGCGCGACTGGGCTACAAATGAAAAACCGGTTTGCTGCGTTGAAATGGCTCTTTCGTTAAAATAACCAACACCATCCACATCCCAGGTCATGGGCCTCCAACGCACGATTGACTGGTAGGGTCCTGCTCCGATATCTTTGGTCATATCCAGTTCGGTACCCTGGTAATAATCGCGCATAATGTTGATAACATCCTGAACACTGAGTTTATGATCTGGTTTAACCCACAGAGGCATACGGTTTTGCAGATCGTTTCCTTTTGCATAATCCAGGTATTTGTCCATCCCGGCTGCAACTTTATTAAATCCTGACCATACCCTGGCCTCACAAAAACGTGCACCGCCAAAATTAACCGGTGCATAGGTGTCAGAGAAACTAAAATCCTTGTCCTCACCGGTGTAATATTTTTTTTCACGGGCAAAGCTGATAACATCAGGTGCATAAATGCAATTCTCCGGGTCATTGAGCGGAAAAGTAGTGATACGGGCCTGGTTGGCATGGCCTGAAATGTAGCCATCGGGAATCCGCCTGGCAACCCATACTGCTCCTTTGTTGTAAACAGTTTTATTTTTACCTTTTTTATCCTTAATGACCTGCGGTGAACCCTTGCCTATCATTTCCAGTATCCACACTTCATTTGGATCTGATATAGAAAATGATTCACCTTCGCTGTAATATCCGTATTCTGCAACAAGTTCGCCCATGATTCGGATGGCTTCCCTGGCAGTTTTGGCACGTTGCAGCGTAATGTACATCAAACTGCCGTAATCCACAATCGCGGTAGTATCCACCAGCTCTTCCTTTCCGCCATAAGTTGTTTCACCGATGGCGACCTGGTGTTCATTCATGTTCCCTACAACAGAATAAGTGTGCTTTACCTGTTTAATCTTTCCGAGATATTTCCCGGTATCCCATTCATAAACATCTAACATTGAACCTTCAGGATAGTTGGCAGCAGGCCTGAAATAAAGTTCTCCGTATAAAACATGCGAATCGGCAGAATAGGTTATCATGGTCGATCCGTCGTTTGTCGCCCCTTTGGATATCAGAAAATTGGTACAGCCAAATGTGCTGCCAAGGCTTAGTGCAAGGGCAATAATGATTGCAGTCAGGTTTTTCTTTAATTGCATGGTAATGAAATTTGATTTGCTGATTAAGTCTGAAATAATTGGTTTTTCTTAAAAAGGGATATTCCTTTTACAATACAAAAAGGCATCCCGGTAAAGGCAGCCAAAATACAAAAAAGCGTTGAAACTGAAACAATCAGAAAGAATCTGACATAAAATTTAAAATATTTTCAAGGTTTTGTCAGGCCCAATCAGGGATCTCATACAAATTTTCTGCTGAACAATTGCCATTCCCGATTGTTTCTTAAATTTGTCGAAAAATAACAACCTACATTATTCTATTATGGCCGAAACACTTACCGGTAAAATTTCCCAGATTATTGGACCCGTGGTTGACGTTGCCTTTGGACAAGACGGCAAACTCCCTGATATCTTCGATGCACTTGAAGTAACAAACGGCGAAGGCCTGGTGATTGTGCTTGAATGTCAGCAGGACATCGGAGAAAATACAGTTAGGACCGTTGCCATGGATTCCACTGACGGTTTAAGCAGGGGACTGCCGGTTATAGCAACCGGAAAACGCATTTCAATGCCGGTTGGGGATGATGTAAAAGGGCGACTTTTCAATGTTATCGGCAACCCGATCGATGGTCTCGGCCCCGTTTCCCGCGAACACAGCTACGAAATACACCGGGATGCCCCTAAATTTGAGAATCTTACGACTCAAAAAGAAATTCTTTACACAGGTATAAAGGTTATTGACCTGATTGAACCGTATGCCAAGGGTGGAAAAATCGGGTTGTTTGGAGGAGCCGGCGTTGGTAAAACCGTTATCATCATGGAATTGATCAACAACATTGCGAAAAGGTATTCGGGGTTGTCTGTTTTTTCAGGTGTTGGTGAGCGTACACGCGAAGGCAATGACCTTTTGCGCGAAATGATTGAATCAGGCGTTATCCGTTATGGTGATGCTTTCGTTCAGGAAATGGAAAAGGGCAATTGGGACCTCGAAAAAGTTGACAGGGCCGAGTTGGCCAAATCGCAGGCCACACTGGTGTTCGGCCAGATGAATGAACCTCCCGGAGCACGTGCACGGGTAGCGCTCTCAGGACTCACCATGGCCGAATACTTCCGCGATGGGGACGAAAAGAGCGGTGGTCGCGATATTCTGTTCTTCGTAGATAATATTTTCCGTTTTACACAAGCCGGTTCTGAAGTGTCAGCCCTTCTCGGTCGTATGCCTTCAGCGGTAGGTTATCAGCCCACACTGGCATCCGAAATGGGAATTATGCAGGAGCGTATCACTTCAACCAAGAGAGGCTCCATTACATCGGTTCAGGCTGTGTATGTGCCTGCCGACGACTTAACCGACCCGGCTCCGGCAACTACTTTCGTGCATCTTGATGCTACTACTGTTTTGAGCCGCAAAATCGCCGAATTGGGTATCTATCCTGCTGTTGATCCGCTTGATTCAACCTCGAGAATTCTTTCTCCTGATGTTGTGGGAGAAGAGCATTATAATACCGCTCAAAGGGTTAAAGAAATTCTGCAGCGCTACAAAGAACTTCAGGACATCATTGCTATTCTCGGAATGGATGAATTGTCCGATGAGGACAAACTGGTTGTATCACGCGCCCGCCGTGTTCAGCGGTTTCTTTCACAACCATTCCATGTAGCAACCCAGTTCACCGGCATCCCGGGGACTTTTGTTGCCATCGAAGACACGATTAAGGGTTTTCGTATGATTCTCGACGGTGAAATGGACGAATATCCTGAAGCGGCTTTTAACCTGGTCGGAACCATAGAAGAAGCCATGGAAAAAGGCAAAAAAATCATGGAAGGTAAATAAACCCTTACAACCTGCTAAAACTATTCGATATGAATCTGGAAATAATTACACCTGAAAAGACCATTTTCAATGGAGAGGTAAAGCTGGTTCAGTTACCCGGTTCGTCCGGTTCTTTTGAGATCCTTGATAAACACGCGCCAATGATCGCATCTTTAAAAAAGGGCAAGATAAAAATTATTGAAAATGACAAAAACACCCTTTTTATTGAAATTGAGGGTGGTACATTGAAAGTTCAGGACAACAAGGTGTTGATTCTTGCGAATTGAAATTTGATTTTTCAGAATAAAAAAAACCGGCAGTAATACTGCCGGTTTTTTTGTGTATAAACTAAAATTATTGGAATATGATTATGAAATGGTTTTATGTGCTTAACGAATTATAAGTCAAAGGATTCGCAAAAGATCAGGTTACTACAAGCTTGATTTTGGGTAAAAACTGTTTGTTTTATTGTAAATTTGCACTAACGGATGTTTTCGCCTAAATATAACCTGTGTTGCGTTAGAGCTAATAGATATCTTAAATGAAACTATTTGCTCTGAAACTAAACATATAAAATTTAAAATCATGACATCAAAAAATATTTTTATTGCACACCCGGAAACGATCGAGCAAGCAAATGCCCTGAGAGCTTTTTTTAAAGCATTGAAAATCAAATTTGAAATTAGCAGCGAGAAAACGTATAATCTTGAGTTTGTTGATAAAATTCAAGAAAGCCGGGGGCAATTTGAAAATGGTGAATTCACAGTCATAAAAGTGGAAGATCTATGGAAGTAGCCTATACTCATAAAGCCAAAGAGGATATAGACTTCTGGAAAAGTACAGGCAATAAGAAAGTGATGGATAAAATTTCAGCATTGGTTACAGCCATAACCAATGCCCCTTATGAAGGTATTGGGAAACCCGAACCCCTTAAATATAGCCTCACAGGTACATGGTCGCGTAGAATTAACCAGAAGCACCGGATTATTTATGAAGTGCTGGGCAATGTGATAATAATTCATTCTGTTAAAGGGCACTACTAATTTAATCCTTTTGTACTTTAACATTAGCTCATGCCAATTTAGACTGCTGCAGTGCTGCATCAGCAGAGAATGAATTCATCAGGACCATTGTAAATCTATAATATAAACCGGTAGTTAACACTTGGCGGTTTTTTTGTGGATTGGCCAAAATTATTTGATCATCCGGTAATACTCGCGGCCAAAAGCCCTTGTGTGTGCTTCACGGTTATCCTGATCAAATGTTATATAAAACTTTCGCAGGATTTTGATCTGTGACTGATGGCATTGCGCTGCTTCATTTTTAGTATCTATAAAGTCACTGATATCAATGGCAACATCAGGAGCAGGCAGGCCTTTGCTGCCGGTTTGTGTTTTCATAAATTCATAACCCAGGGAACCTGACACCAGAAACTGTTCTAACTGATCGGGAAGTGTGATCTGGAGCAGATACGATGGCCTGTTTGCCTGATCCGCATTGTAACTGTTAAATATTTCCTCGGTCAGTTTGGCCGACACCAGGTGCTCGGCATGTCCGTAACCGCCGATTTCCGTATCGTAGGTAATCAGAATATCGGGGCGGAAAGCGCTGATCTTACGTTGGATAACATTTCTGATACTATCCTGCTGGTCGTACCAGAACAATACCTTGCCGGCCATCAGGTCGTCCCAGGTATTGTTGACGAAGCCGGCAGTTTCAACATTGTTGATCCCAAGCTTTTCCGCTGAACAGTGCAATTCATTCATACGTAGCTCGCTGTGTCCGCACATAGTGAGCAGATGTACTGAGGCACCGTTTTTACCGAGCCAGGTGATCAAGCCTCCGGCTATAGTCTCGTCGTCGGCATGAGGCACCACAACCAGCACTCTTGTGCTATCGGTAACGGGCAACTGAAGTTCAGGAACATTCATATCCTGCATGGCAGCGATGGCATCGTAATCGGTCGTCTGCGTAGAACATGAAACTATAATTATGACAGATAAAAGGATTAAGGGGGTTTTCATGAGCTTTCTAATATTTACAATAGTTCGGTAAGTTTAAGAATCACGCAAGGACGCCAAGACGCAAAGTGTTGATATACTGCTCTTTATCGAACTAAAGTGCAGGCATTTAATGGCTTGACAATCAGTTGTTTAAAAACATTTAACGGAGTATTGATATTTAGGAATGCTTAATTTATTCAATTGACAATTCATCCAATCAGAAAATTCACATGAATATAACGATGATATTTGCCAGGAAGTATTTATCCATAGGTATAAAAATCACAGATAGCAGGTATTATTATTTGTAGAAACATGCATGCGCGCGTCTTATTTTCTGACGCGTGCCCAAGGCCAAAAAAACAATAAGCTTAAAGTTAAAAGCTCAAAGTAAAGGCAGGCAAAAAGTTTTGATAACATTCACCACTGAGGCGTAAGGCTCGCGGGCGTCTTATCCCGCCTTCATTGCATGCATAAGCGCGTCTTATCCTCTGACGCGTGCTCCTGTCCTAAAGAAAAGGATAATTTATTTTATTCTGACTCCAAAATCGACCTGACCCAGGTAACGCGATTTACAATGAGCAATCATTTTCTAAAAACAGGGAAACCCAAAGAGCCAAATCTTCGATAATATGCGGCTGAGGTTGAGTTCATTTTACAGGGCTACAATTCTTTTCATAAAAATCTACAATATCAAGTATTGTCTTTGGCTTGAATGATTCGTCTTCAATTGCTGTAACGATCAAATCACACCTGCCCTTAAAAATAACCCTGCTCGCCTTCTTAAGAAAAGCCTTGCCACCGATCACAAAGGTATTCTGGTGGCCATCAGTAAAGATCAGAGAAGCGGTTTTCTCACCGGGCCAGTTAATATAATAATCCGTTGAATTTATTGAACCTGTTGTGGATATACCAACAACATCAAAATCGCCTCTATATACGACTCCATACCAGCATTTCGTTTTGGATGTATGTGACTTTCCTTTCAGATTTTCCCTTTTCAGATACAGATTTTTTATGATCCTGATATCATCCTTAACTTCAAATCTGATCTCCGAAAGCTCCTTGCTTTTAAGACTTGTTGTCTTTCCTTTCTCTACACTCCTGAACTTAACCTTCTTTTGATCAACTTTCGTAAAATACTTGATATAGCCCGCCTTTTCTCGTCCATTGCTGAGAGTAACGGTTCCTTTTACCCATTCGGCACGGGCAAAAAAGCCGGAAAAGATGAAAATAACAATCAGGACGTGTTTCATATAGTTTAAGTTTTAGGGTATATGATCCAATTGATGATAAAAGTGTGATTCTTTTGATATTACTGGGTAAAAACTTTAACCCGGACCTCTGAAACGTTAAATATGCTACAACTCAATTTAAATGATTCGAATCTGTAATCAGATATTTACCGGCCCGAAATTATGACATTATCTGAAATAATACATGATGTTTCGATATTTTGTACATGCTTGCCCGGGTTTCATTTCTGATGCATGACCCGGACTAAAAAAACAGGAGATTTAATTTTCGCAGGTATGTACGCCTAAGCCTCTCCAGATCAATCATTTTCCAAAAACCGGCTGAACCAATACCCTGAGTCTTTGATAATGCGCTGCTGGGTTTTGTAGTCGATGTACACCAGGCCAAACCGTGGCCTATACCCTTCGGCCCATTCAAAATTATCGGTGAAACTCCAGATAAAGTAGCCGTTTACATTTATGCCCTCCCGCTTTGCTTTCAACACCTGGCCGATTGCCGCCTCAAGGTAGCTTCTTCTCTTCTCGTCATGGATCATTCCATTCGTTAAGGTATCAGGGAATGCGGCACCACTTTCTGTTACGATAAGCTCTTTGAAACTCTTGTATTCACTGAATTTCAGGAGCATGTGATAAATACTTTCCGGGTAAACTTCCCATTTCATATCGGTGGTTTCTACATTGCGGCTGCCGGCTTTTATCACTTTTGCCCATATAAGAGGAATGAACCGTGAATGGGTTATTATTTCCCTGGTGTAGTTTTGTACACCGATGAAATCCATATCAAAAGCCAGTTTACATTCGTCACCATCTTTTATAAAAGGTTCCAGCCGGTTTAACAGTTTCAGGTCTTTAACCGGGTAGCCCAGGCCAGCCAGTGGCTCAACAAACAACCGGTTCAGCATTACATCCACCCTTTGTGCTGCCAGTATGTCGCTGGGTTGGTTCTTGTACGGCTGGATCAATGAACAGGAGAATGTTGTCCCGATTTTGGTATCCGTCGAAAGCAACCTGACGATTCTTCCGCCTTCAGCCTGGCACATCGCGGCATGGTGAATGGCGGCAAGAAAACTGTTCAAACCCCGGCGGCCGGGTGCATGTAAACCGAGGAAGTAACCGGTGCCGGCAAAAACCATGGGCTCATTCAGAATTATCCAGTGCCTGACTTTGCTGCCAAAATGCCGGATACACAGTTCCACATAATCGCCAAACCAGCCGATGATATCCCGGTTTGTCCAGCCTCCCTTTTTCTCAAGTTCCCAGGGCAAATCCCAGTGATAGAGTGTGATCCATGGCTCGATGCCCAGCATGAGGCATTCATCGATCAACTGGTTGTAGAATTTTATCCCGGCATTGTTCACCCGGCCAGTGCCATCGGGCATTATCCGGGCCCACGACAGGGAAAAACGGTAATTGGGGATATTCATCCGGCTCATTATAGCCAGGTCTTCCCGGAAACGGTTATAAAAATCGCATGAAATATTACCGTTTTGGTTTCCCGCGATTTTTCCCCGGGTATTTGAAAAAACGTCCCAGATGGATTTCCCTTTCTCATCTGCATCCCATGCACCTTCTATCTGGTAGGCTGCTGTAGAAACGCCCCAATTAAAATCGGGCCCGAATTCACCCTTGGTAAAATCCATGCTTAAAACTGAGCCACGATTTTTCTGAGAAGCAGGTTCCTGAATTTTTTAACCGAGTATTCTTTCCCGTCCACAGGGGTTTTATTCTCTGTTGGTTCTGTATGCCAACCAATGATCTGATTGATAAGGGATTCGGTGATATCTGGGTAATCAACCCCGACAATTTTGCCATTTTCAATCCAATCAATGATTTTACCGGCATTCCCGGTTTTAAAATTTTTGATCACCGGAACGCCCATTTCTTTAAGGGCCGCGGCATTGCATTGCTGCTCATACTGGCCTTTCATTGGGATTACCAAAAGTTTTTTCTTCATAAACAGGGCTTCTGCCGGGGCTTCAAACCCTGCGCCACAGATAACACCTTTCGCCGAAGCCATACTTGCCACAAATGCTTCATTGCTGATTGGCTGAATGATAATATTGCCGGCATCGATGGTATGCCTGTTGTGTTTTGAAAACACCTGCCAGCGGACATCGCCGCACAACTTCAACATCTTTAGAATCCGCTGATCGTCGTATGAAGGAAGGTAAACAGTGTAGTGCCCTTTGTTTTCAACCGGTTGTTCGCGTACCTGCGATCTGATGACCGGGGTGAAAATATGATGATCGTAAGCTCTGAAATGAAACCCGTATTTTGCATCCGAAGGTGCATAGTTTTTAAGAATGGCCTTCCCGATCATATCCACATCCTTCGGCTGCGGGGATCTTTTGTTAAGCACAGCCGCCTGATGGCTGATGGAGATACACTTCACATTTTTAAGATAACAGGCCCAGGCCGAAACAGGTTCAAAATCATTGATCACCAGGTCGTAATCCTGAACCGGCAAACTGTTGATCTCCGACAATAAGACCCCGATGTAATTTTTTTTGTATGTTTCAACAAGGTCAATCCCACCATGGACGCCAAAAATAAACCCCAGGCCCCTGAAACTGAATTTTACCGGGTAAGGAAATTCAACGTCAGCCTGAGTGCCGCTGATCAACAGATCAACATCATGACTTTTTTGCAGCACCGGTACAATCTCTCTCGCACGGCTAAGATGTCCGTTGCCGGTTCCCTGAATGGCATATAATATTTTCAATGTTTTAAAATATTGAATTCATGAAGCATATTATCGAAAATCTGGCTGGTATTGAGGTCTTCGTCATCATCTTCCGCGGCATCAGAATCTATGGTCGCCAAATCATTTTCACTAAACCGATAGATGGACCATCCGCCTTTGTTGTACTCGAGTGCCGACAGGTTTTCAACCCAATCCCCGGAATTCAGATAGGTAATGCTTCCTTCGTACGTGGTAATGGTCTTTATCTCAGGATGATGAATATGACCGCATACAACATAATCGTATTTGTTGCTGATCCCGATTTCGGCACTTATTTGTTCGAAATTATTGATGTACGCAACAGCAGTTTTGACACCCTCCTTAATCTTTTTTGACAACGATAGCTTGCCCTTCTTTAAGACTTTTTCTGAGAAAAAGTTGAACAGTCTGTTGATCAGTATCAGGATATCGTATCCAACTGAACCCAGGCGGGCAAGCCAACGCGAATGCTGCATGGTAACATCGAAAACATCGCCGTGAAATATCCAGACCTTTTTGCCATCTGAAAGATTAAGTAACACTTTGTTTTCAATTCTGAGCGAACCCATCTTCAACCCTTCAAACCGCCGCAGCATTTCATCGTGATTCCCGGTTATATAGTAGGTCTTAACCCCGTTGCTTATCCATTTGATGAGGTATTTTATAACCTTCATGTGGCTTTTTGGCCAGTACGTTTTGCTGAACTGCCAGATATCGATGATGTCACCATTCAGCACCACTATGCCGGGTTTTATGCTTTTTAAATAGAGCAGCAGTTCTTTTGCATGACAGCCGTAAGTTCCAAGGTGAATATCCGAAATAACAAGAATGTCGATGCTCCGTTTTTGTTTTTTCATTCAGGAGACTAGTGCTTTAGGGAAGGGTAGAAGTTGTTGAAGCATGAAATGACCATCCTTGAAAAAATATCGGTTGCAAACAAGCTTAGTACACGCACCCGCCTGGCATAAAAGAGCATTATGCAACTCTTTCTGAAATCCTGGGAACGGCTTTTTTGATATGGTTCCTGGCTTTTTGTCATTTGTTCCGCTGAATTCCACAAAATTAGACTGCCTCGGAGAAGTGAATGTGAATTTAATATTATCAATTTGTTAAGTCATCAGGCTACGCGCAGGTAAATAACCCGGGTTTCCGCTGCGTAGAAACCGGGAATTATTGAATTCCGTTAGTGGCCGGCTGTAACTTTTCATGTTTTCTCCGGAGATAAGCTCAAAAAATTCGTATCTTCATGCAGGAACAAAAACATCCTGTTATGATACGATTTGATCAATCCGGAATGATGATCTTCCCCAACCCGGAGAGGATCAAAAAGGCTGCAGAGCTGAAAGAACTGATTGTTATAAAACAATGTTTCTGTCCGGAGGGGCATAACCTTATAAGTGAACAGGCGGTATTCGACGGCTTTAACGGCATTGTTTTAAAAGTTAAAAGCGGAAAGAAGCGTGGACTAGTCGCACTTAACCCTGTTTATGGCCTGAAGCACCGCATTGCATTCGGGATAAAACTCAGAAAGGATGAATTGCTCGAAGTCTTTTGCCCGGAATGCAGGAAACCCCTGCCTGTGTACTCCACCTGCGCCTGTGGGGGTAATCTGATTGCCCTTTTCCTTGACGATAAGCTTGATTTTGCCAGCAGTCTGCTGATCTGCAACAGGGTGGATTGCCAGAATGCCCAGATCCGCTTTCACAACGAGGTGATCAATTACGACGATTCGGGGAATGCCATGTTCGTATAGGCCGAATAGAATAATTATGAAATAGTACCCGGAATCACATTTTTTTATAAATTTCGGACCCTTTACAGAAACATTATGTCATTAGAAAATAGCAGTTATTGTATAGTGCGTTTGAGTGAATCCGCAACAATTAATAGCAAAAAAATCATGGAAGGTAAATAAACCCTTACAACCTGCTAAAACTATTCGATATGAATCTGGAAATAATTACACCTGAGAAGACCATTTTCAACGGAGAGATAAAGCTGGTTCAGTTACCCGGTTCATCCGGCTCTTTTGAGATCCTTGATAAACACGCGCCAATGATCGCATCTTTAAAAAAGGGCAAGATAAAAATTATTGAAAATGACAAAAACACCCTTTTTATCGATATTAATGGCGGCATGCTCAAAGTGCAGGATAATAAAGTCCTGATACTCGCAAACTAAATTTTTATTCTGAGGAATATAAAAACCGGCAGCTTTTCATTGCCGGTTTTTTTTGTCACCCGGGCAGAAAATCAGCCTGGCTCACATCAGCCCATTATTTGAGGAATTAGGTTTATAAACCAAGATTTGAAAATACACTTCAATGGTTTGGGGCCCGCTGGTGGGGGCAACGGTGTATGCAGGGTTCAGATATACTATTAAATGAACTGATCAGAGGTAAAAGAATCAGGAATAAAAAAAACTATTCCTGATTCTGCCTTTTGGATTTAGAATACACTATTTTTGTCAAACAAATGTCAAATGCTATATATGAAAAGTACCGGTCTCCTCTCCATTATGTCCGTTTTCTGTTTACTGGCTCAGGCCCAGATTCCCAATTCCGGCTTCGAAAGCTGGACCTCTTTGGGTTCATACGAAGTTCCTGATCAATGGGGGAATATGAATTCAGCCACTGAATCTTCAGGAGTTTACACTACCTTGAAAGGAAGTCCCGGGGCTACCGGTAATTATTATATTAAACTCACTACCAAGGATGTAAAAGGTGTAATTACACCCGGTGTCATTGTCAGCGGACAACTCAATTCAGCAACCTGGCTGCCTGAATCAGGCTTCCCTTTCAATCAAAGGGTTGAAAGTCTCATAGGTAAGTATCAATTCATGGGCTATGGCAATGATGTAGCCACAATAGCTGCCTGGCTCACAAGGTGGAATCCGGTTCTTCACCGGCGCGACACAGTTGCTAACTTATGGAGAAACACATCGGGAATGATTCATGTGTGGACAGGTTTTTCAATTCCATTTGCTTACCAAAGCACTGAGACCCCGGATACAGCCATTATTATGATTTCATCCAGCAGCCACACACCCGTTAAAAATAGTTTTATCTGGGTTGATGACCTGAATTTCGATGGAATGGCAACCTCAGTGCAGCGCATTGAGCCGTTTGGGAATGTCAGCATCTTTCCTTCCCTGTCAGGCAATGAAATCAGTATTTCTTTTTCTAGTAAAATCAGTTGTTCCGGTAATCTCATCATTTTTGATATTTCAGGAAAAATAGTTTACCATGCTGAGGTGATGATTAAGGCTGGAGATAATGTAATTAGAACAAATCCTGTAAATGTTCGTCCGCTAACCGGTATGTACTTTATTCAACTGGAGACATCAGCCGGACTTTTAACCCGCAAATTCATGATTAACCGATAATTCTTTTACTGACAACCCAATGCTAAACAACTTGTTATGAAAAATACATCAATCATTAAATTATTTTCAGCCTTGCTGGTAATATCAGCTTTCATGATTACAACAGGCTGTAAAAAGGAGGCGTCACCTTCCGGTCCGGGCAATATTGAATTTGTAAGCCTCACCATAGAAAAAGACAATGTTGCCATTCAGGAGTTGACAAAGGTCACTGCAAATGTGATCGGAGAGAACCTTACCTTTACATGGAAATGTGACAATGAACTGGGTGTATTTGAAGGTTCCGGAGCCGAAGTACTATTCACCATCTGCCATGGAGGTAAATTTAAAATTACCTGTGAGGTAAAGGATGACGCTAATAATAAAGCCACAAAAGATGTATATGTTAACTATATTGAATAGGCTGCTGCCTGCTTTTCTCCTTGTATCTGCATTTCTGCCGCTTAATTCTGCAGACGCCCAGTGTTGTTCGACCGGTAGTCCGGTGGGTGCATCCACGCAGGTAGGAATAGTGAATAAAGGCACAGTCAGGGCAATTACTTTCTTCCGTCACAGTTTTTCCGATATCTATTACCGGGGAAGCGTCCCTTCTAACGATGAAATTGATATGTCAGACGATGCGCAGTACGATTTCTGGGGAGTGACGATTGAATATGGACTCACACACAGACTGACCCTGCAGGCTGATGCGGGGTACTTCATCAATAAACTGGTAAATTTTAGCAATCCGGTACTTACTGATCACAACGGCCGCGGGTTGTCGAATGGAACTTTGATGTTAAAATATGGGTTATTCGTAAATCAGGCAAAGCATATTGAAGTATCGGCCGGATTGGGTGTCAAATTCCCGTTTTCCCGGCAGCCAGCAACTGCATCTAACGGAACGTTGCTACAACTCGATGCGCGCCCCTCAACCAACGCATATGGAGTTACCGGCTCATTGCTGCTGAGCAAGGAGTTTGACCCTTTAACCATGCGTATCTTTATGCTCAACCGTTTTGAATACAATGGATTCAATATCAACGATTATCAGTCGGGAAAACTATTAATCACTTCCGTTTTCGTTTCTAAAAAATTAGCAAACCGGTTTTTTGGTATCGTACAGTTAAGGAACGAAATACACGATAAAGATATTCAGGATGGTCAAAAGGAAACCAATACCGGTTACCACCTTATGGTTGTTACCCCTCAGCTATCGTATTCCGTTGCAGGAAGATGGATTATTTCGGCACTTTATGACGTACCTGTATATAAAAACTACCGGGGAAAGCAACTGACCCCTAAGTTTGCCTATGCGGTAAGTCTGTCAAGGGATTTCAGTAATTGTTCTTTCAGAAAAAAACGGGATACAAACAAAAAATAAGTTCCAACTTAATCTACCCTTAACTTCCTCATCCAAAAAACTTAAACTTCCCTTAACGTCTTCACTAAGGATCCAAAAAAGACTTAAATTATCCTTTACGTCCTTACAAAGGATCCAAAAAACTTAAACTACCCTTAGCATCCTCACTAAGAAAGACTTAAATTACCCTTAACGTCCTTACTAAGGAACCAAAAAAAAATTAACCTATCCTTAGCGTCCTCAACAAGGATCCAAAAAACATAAACTACCCTTAGCATCCTCACTAAGAAAGACTTAAATTATCCTTTACGTCCTTACAAAGGATCCAAAAAACTTAAACTACCCTTAGCATCCTCACCAAGGGTCCAAAAAAACTTAAATTATCCTTAGCGTCCTCGCTAAGGATACATTGACAAAAACGACTTTAATATTCCCCACTCCTTAAAAAAGAAAAGCTACAACTTAAGTTGCAGCTTTTCTATGTCAGTTAACTTCTGGATCTATTCGCAATGAAACTTATAGAAATAAGCCAGGACTAAAATTAAGGGAATAAAAAAACCGGCAGAATTAACTGTCGGTTCCTTTTGTGGTATCGGCCGGGATCGAACCAGCGACACATGGATTTTCAGTCCATTGCTCTACCGACTGAGCTACGATACCTCTTAAGCGGTTGCAAAGTTAAACAAGAAAAATCCATTTTAACAAATATTTTAATAAATATTCTCAATCATCCCTGAAAATCAGATATTTTTGCAATCCCAAATATCTTTTGAGGCTTCTGGCCCGATTGAAACTGAAAAATAACCAGACTACGCATGAATCCTGATCAGGAGCCTTATAAACTCGTTATTGACCTTGGTAATTCAAGGGCAAAAGTGGCCGTTTACAGATGTGATGATCTGACCGTTGTGCACTCAATCGAAGACCCGACCCCTGAGAAAATATATCAATTGGGACTCCATAAACTACCCATTATTGCTGGAATTATATGCTCGGTGGCCGAAAACCCGGCTCTTTACACTGCCCTTTTTCCGGATTTAAAATGGATAATTCTGGATTACGAGACCCCATTGCCGGTTATAAACAAGTATAAGACTCCGGAAACCCTTGGCAGAGACAGGCTCGCAGCAGTTGCAGGGGCTTACAATTTATATCCTGGTCAGAATCTGTTGGTAATTGATGCTGGTACAGCCGTAACTTATGATTTTATAAATCACAAGGGAGAGTATTCCGGGGGCAGCATCTCACCCGGACTTTCAATGCGCTTCAGGGCCCTGCATACTTTTACCAGCCGGCTTCCGTTATTGCAAACTGAAGAGATCAGCTTCCTGACGGGGTGCACTACCCATGAATCAATTTTGTCGGGTGTAATCAATGGATTACGTACCGAAATAGATGGAATAATTGACCAATACAGCCTTTTGTGGCCTTCAATTCAGGTTATTCTCACAGGAGGGGATACCAAATATTTTGAAAAAATCCTGAAAAATACCATCTTTGCATCCCCTAACCTGGTTCTTACCGGTTTAAAACTAATACTCGACTATAACCTTGAAAAGTAAAAACATCTTAACGAAACTACTGGTAGTTCTGGCATTCTGTTCTTTTTGCAGTCAACTTTCCGCCCAAAGCCGGATCAGTTCGCCATATTCCAGATTTGGCATCGGTGACCTGCTCACCAACAACGGAGTTTACACAATGGCTATGGGGGGTATCTCATACGGAATCTATTCCCCTTACTTTGTAAACACTTCCAATCCTGCTTCTTATGCCGCGTTTGATTCACTTTCGTTCATTTTTGATATCAGTGTGCATACCCGGCAGTCGAAACTGATAACCCAGGATGTGTCACAAAAAGCTAACTATACTTCACTGGGTAACCTGCTTTTCGGTTTTCCGGTAGCCAGATGGTGGAAAAGTAGTTTCGGTTTATTGCCCTACAGCATGGTGGGGTACAAAATGCTTGACAGCAAAATTGATGAAAATGCCGGGAAAACCAATTTCCTTTACGAGGGCAATGGTGGTATAAATCAGTTTTATCTTGGAAACAGCTTCTCACTCACCCGAAACTTTAGTGTAGGGTTTAATCTTTCATACCTGTTTGGTACAATTAGCAAATTAAGGGCAGATGAATTCCCCGATTCCATTTTTAAACTAAATTATAAAGTGCAAAACTCTGCTCAGGTTCGTGATATTTATATGAATTATGGATTGTTTTATCACAAAGAACTTAAGAGTGGTATGCAGTACAATGCTGGTCTTTCATTCAGCAATAACCAGAAAATCAGTGTTTCAGAAAGCAGACTTGGGTATTCGTATTTTAAAAGCAGTACGGGCGTTGACCTGGTAAGAGATACCATTCTTAACGATGCAGTCGTCAAAGGCAATATCTTACTGCCAACAAACCTCGGGTTTGGATTTTCGCTTGGCAAAACCGATAAATGGCTTGCCGGCGCTGATATTCAGTGGCAGCAATGGGAAAAATACTCATACTTCGGGATTTCCGACTCTTTAAAAAACAATTTGCGCGTTTCACTCGGCGGTTCGTTTAATCCTTCTGCTTCGACTATATCAAGTTACTGGAAAAGAGTTACTTACAGGGGTGGTGTCAGGTACTCGCAAAGTTATCTCGAACTTCGCGGAAACAGAATTAATGAGTTTGGCATAAGTATTGGTGTGGGGTTGCCATTGCCACGGACAAGATCAACTATTAACTTTGCGGCTGAACTTGGAACACGGGGTACAACAACCGACAATCTGATAAAAGAAAATTTCGTTAAATTTACACTCGGGCTTTCAATTTTCGAACGTTGGTTTATTATCAGGAAGTACGATTAAATTATGTTAACCAAAAAAAACGAATCACTATGAAAAAGGGCAAAAAAGCGGTTTTTTTCCTGTTGATGATAGGCCTGCTTCCATTTAGTATTGTATTTGCGCAGGACAATGATGACAGTATTGTTAATGGAAATATCAAGGGTCCGAAATACGGTAAAGATTCAGCTGCTTGTGTGATGCATTTATCACTCTACCGCGAATTTTTTAAGCAGAAAAACTATAAGGATGCTTATCCGCATTGGAAATGGGTTTTTGCCAACGGTCCGCTGTCGAGCCAGAATGTTTATATTGACGGAGCAAAAATGGTTAGTGCCAGGATCGACGAAGCTAAAGATCCTGCCAAACGCGATTTGCTCATTGATACCCTGATGATGGTTTACGACCAGCGGATTACTTATTTTGGCCGTGAAGGTTATGTGCTTGGCCGAAAAGGATACGATCTCTATACTTACCGTCCGGAAAAGAGCGAGAAGATCTACCAGATTCTGAAAAAATCCGTTGAACTTACCGGCAACAAATCTGAAGGCTCCCCACTGGTTTACTATTTCAGAAGCATTATTGCAATGGCAGTGGATCTCCAGAAAATTGACAAATCAGCTATTGTAGATGGTTACGATCAGATTTCACAAATTATAGATTTCAATCTCAAAGAAAATGCCGCCAATCCTGAAAAACTGGCATCGTGGGAAAACATTAAGGGTAACATAGAATCCACCTTTGAACCCTATGCAACCTGTCCTGATCTGGTCAGCATGTATTCAAAGAAATTTGCTGAAAGCCCTGATGATATTGAATTATTAAAGAAAATTACCAACATTCTGGAGCGCAAGGAATGTACTAAAGAGGATCTTTTCTTTCAAGCTACTGAAAAGTTGCATAAACTTCAGCCCAGTGCCCAGTCGGCCTATCTGATGGGCAAACTCAGTCTTCAGAAGGACCAAATGAGCAAAGCTGCTGAATATATGCAGCAGGCAGCCGATTTGTTCGAAGACAATGCTGATAAAATTAAAGCATACGAAGTGTTAGCCAACATCAATTATAGTCAGCGAAATTTCTCTCAGGCAAGAGCCAATGCCCAGAAAATATTGCAACTAAATCCGAATTACGGGAAAGCCTACATGCTTATTGGTGACCTATACGCTGCAAGCGCATCCATGTGTACAAGTGATGATTTAAGTGGCAGTACAGTTTATTGGGTTGCAGTTGATAAATACCAGAAAGCCCGCAGTGTTGATTCTTCAGTTGAAGGTGAGGCTAATTCGAAAATTGCCCAGTTTTCAAAACACTTCCCGGCTTCAGGTGATTTGTTTTTCCGTGATATGATTGATGGTAATTCCTACACCGTAGGATGCTGGATTAATGAATCAACCACTATCAGGGGCATTAAGTAATTTTAAGACCTGCCGGTGAAAGAAAAGCATGAAATCAACCTGATCAACTCCTTTCTCAAAAGCGTTGCCATAGTGAGTATGGCAACGCTTTTGAGTTGTAACAATGATCTGGAGGAAGTAAACAGGGTTAACCCGCCTGACACTACCCCAACGATGTATGCCCATAATGTTTCAATCGCTGAAAGCGAGATGGGCAGAATTAAATACACCTTGACAGCCACCCTATTGCAGCGGTATGAATCGCCTGAAAAAGGATCCAGTACCCTATTTCCGGAAGGCTTCAGGGTAGTCTTCTATGATTCACTGCAACCCGATAAAGTCAGGACAGAAATAACTGCTGAATATGGGGTTGACAATGAAAGTAAGCGCATAATGGAAGCCAAATCAAACGTAGTGGTTATAAATCATCTGAAAGGCGAAAAACTTAATACCGAACAATTGATCTGGGATAAAAATACCCGGAAAGTTTACTCTGACAAGTTTGTAACCATAACTACCCCTGATAAAATTATTTATGGTGAAGGGATGGAGTCGGATGAGAAATTTGAACGCTGGACCATCAGAAAACCCAGGGGAGAAATGTACGTTAACGAAAAGTAATAGTGGCCCGATATTTCAAACTCGATTATATTTGTATTCAAATAGACTCTTTTGTGTCGGAGGTTTAAAAATGGACTGATTGCATAGACAACTTTGTTGGCTTTAGTTGAATATTGAACCATTCCCTGCCTCAATTGTGTTATGCATGCAATAGATTTGATTTAAAACCCGGATGAACTTACTTATTCCAATAGGACTTATGCTCATATTCTCGGCCTTCTTTTCGGGAATGGAAATTGCATTTGTATCTTCCAACAAACTTAAAATTGAAGTTGACAAGAACAAAGATCTGCTTCCGGCAAAAATATTATCGATTCTGGTCAGGAAGCAATCCCACTTTATAGCAGCATTGCTATTATGCAACAATATTGCCCTCGTTATATATGGTATTTATTCGGTACGCCTGCTAGACAGCCCCTTACGAAACATTTTACCTGAAGGCCCGGGCTCGGAATTTCTGTTGCTGATTCTTCAGACTATAATTTCCACCCTTGTTATCCTTATTTTCGCCGAATTTCTCCCTAAAGTTCTTTTCAGGATCAATCCGAATAAGGTACTTAGCTTTTTTGCTATTCCCGTTTACATTATTTATGTTTTGATATACCCAATTGTCCTTTTATTCATTGGACTTTCCGAAATAATACTCATGTTTGTTTTCAGAGTTAATGTTTCACGGCCCGATTATACGTTCAGTGCAATCGACCTGGATTATTATCTGAAGGAATCAACTTCCATTCAAACGGAAGAAGGGGAGGACTTTCAGGAAATACAAATGATTCAGAATGTCAGGGACCTGAATAACATTAAGCTTCGGGAGTGCATGGTTCCACGTAATGAGATTATTGCAATCAAATCGACCGAAAGCATCGAAGTACTGGGAAGCTTTTTTATAGAAACAGGCCATTCCAAAATTCCTGTCTATCAGGATTCCATCGACAACATCATCGGCTATACCCATTTGTACGACCTTTTCAGGAAACCGGCCTCTATATCGGAAATTATTAAACCTGTAATGATTGTTCCCGAAACAATGCCGGCCAATAAACTGCTGAATCTTTTCATTGCAGAACGAAAAAGTGTCGCTCTGGTGGTAGATGAGTTTGGTGGCACCGCCGGAATGCTCACCATTGAAGACGTGATCGAGGAAATTTTTGGTGAAATTGATGACGAATTCGATGTTGAAGAATTTATTGAGCAACAACTTGATGAAAATGAATTCCTTTTATCGGGCAGGCTTGAAATTGACTACCTGAACCAAAAATACGGATTAAAACTTAAAGAATCTGATGATTACGAAACCCTTGCCGGCTATATCATTCACCATCATGAAAGTATTCCGGTTAAAAACGATGAGATTATGATTGAAGGGTTTCTGTTCACCATCGTTCAGGCAACCGACACCCGCATTGAACAGGTACTGCTCAGGTTAAATCCGTCCTGAAAAGATAAGTAACTGAAATAATGGATACCGGAATTGAACAGATTTTTAGAAAAGGGGATAAAAAAGGCTCCGGATGACCAATTTTATTTTTATACTATCAGTTTTATTGTAAATTTGCACCCTCTTATAAAAAAAATAAAATGGCATTAATCGGAGATATTCGTAAACGTTCCGGACTACTTACATTAGTTATTGGAGCTGCTCTCGCCCTGTTTGTACTTGGTGATTTCCTTTCAAATCGTGGCCCTAAGGGAGGCAGGGGTAATAATGTCCTTGCAGAAATAAACGGTGAAAAAATCCTGGGAACTGACTTTAACCAGCGTGTTGAAGAAAATACAGAAGCCCAGAAACTTAATACCGGCAAGGAAAACCTGACTGCTGATGAGCAATTTCAGATAAGGCAGCAAACCTGGGACCAGGTAGTAAATGAAACGCTTCTTCTTGAACAGGTAGATAAATTAGGACTTACTGTTTCAACCGAAGAGTTGGATGACCAGATCAGAGGGAAAAATCCACACAGCTATATTGTTCAGAGTTTCCGCGACCCGCAATCAGGTCAGTTTGATCCGGCTACCGTTGTTAATTTCCTGCAAAACCTCGATAAGGTTGATCCGCAGATGAAACAGCGCTATCTGCTGATTGAAAAGGCAATAAAAGAAGACAGGCTCAGCACCAAATACCGCAACCTTATTGCAAAGGGATTTTATGTTCCAAAGGCTTTTGCGAAACGCGACTACGAAGCCCGCAATACACGTATAAAAGTGCGTTATTATGCTGCGCCATATACCAGCATTGCGGATAGCCTTGTTAAGGTGACTGATGCGGATTTTGAGAAATTTTATGCTGATAACAAATATAAATACCAGCAGGAAGCCTCCCGTGATATCGAATATGTAACTTTTGAAGTTTTACCTTCGAACGAAGACCGCGAAAAAATTAGCAAGGAAGTACAGGAGCTATACACTGAATTCGTGAATACTGAGAATGTGGCTCAGTTTGTTAATTCTACTTCTGATGAAAGATACGATAGTACCTGGATTAAAAAAGGGAAGCTGCCTTACCAACTGGACTCACTTATGTTCAATTCTGCGATTGGTACCACATATCCCCCTTTCATCGAAAACAATATGTTCCAGATGGCCCGACTGTTAGATGTACAAACCCGTCCTGACTCACTTAAGGCAAGTCATATTCTGATTTCATACAAGGAATCCAAAGTAAATCCGGATACAAAACTCACCAAAGAGCAGGCTAAAGTAAAAGCAGACAGTGTGTTTAAATTGGTTAAATCCAACCCGGCAAAATTCGAGGAATTGGCTGGTACAATCAACGATGACAAAACCGCGGCCAAATCGAATGGTGATCTGAAATGGTTTGCAGATGGTGCTATGGTGCCTGCATTCAATACTGCTGTTCTCAATGGGAAAATAGGCGATATCACTTTGGTTGAAACCCAGTTTGGTTTCCATATTATCAAAATCACCGGTAAAACAGCACCCAGCAAAAAAGTTCGTGTTGCGATTGTTAAACGGATGATCGAGCCAAGCTCAAAAACCATGCAGGATGTTTATACCATAGCCAGTCAGTTTGCTTCATCTGCCAAGGATATTGAAGGCTTCAATAAACTGATTGATGAGCAAAAGCTTTCCAAGCGTCTGGCTGAACGTATCGGGGCTGACCAGAATTCACTCCCTGGCTTGACCGATGCCAGGCAGATTATCATCTGGGCATATAATAAGGATACTAAAAAGGGAGGTGTTTCGCAGGTATTCGATCTTGAAGGCCGCTACCTTGTTGCTGCTTTGAAGGAAGTCCGTGAAAAAGGCCTTCCAACCCTCGAGCAGTTGAAAGATTTTATTGAGCCTATGGTAAAACGCGATAAAAAGGCCGAGAAGCTGACTGCTGACATAAATAAAACCATCAAATCAATCGCTGACATTGATAGGGGATATTTGTCTCTTGGTATGAAAGCAGATACCAATGAAGTCGCTTTTGCCAACTCGAATTTGCCTGGTTATGGGAAAGAAGACGAAGTAATCGGCACTTTGTTTACATTGAAACCAGGTCAGATGTCTAAACCGGTTAAAGGAAATCAGGGTGTTTTCATTCTGGTTCCCGAGCAGATAACCCCTGCCGCTCCCAAAGATGATCTGACTCCTGAAAAAAGAATGTTAACCAATGCATTCCGCACCAGGGCGCAACGTGAACCTGCCGAAGCATTAAAACGTAAGGCGGAAATTAAAGATAACAGACTTTTGTTCTTTTAGTCCTAAAAAATTTCTGAAAGAAGGCTACCTGATCGGGTAGCTTTTTTTTTGCATAATATTTAGCATTTATTCTCTACCTTTAAAGAATAAATACCGGTCATCATGCTTAATCATTTAGGCAACGATATTGTTTCCCTGTTTTTCCCAAGAATATGTCTTGCGTGTGGTAACAGCCTGATGAAAAATGAAGTGACTCTATGCTTCTATTGTGTTTATCATTTGCCAAAAACCGATTTTCATTTTGAGGAAGACAACCCTGTAGCAAGGCAATTCTGGGGAAAGATCAACTTCTCTTCTGCCGCTTCATTCTATTACTTCACCAAAGGAAGTAAGGTTCAGCACCTGGTGCACCAGTTAAAATACAAAGGCTACAAGGAAATAGGCTCCCATATCGGGAAACTTTATGGGAAAGAGCTGCTAAAATCGCCCTTATTTAATACGGTTACTTCTGTAATCCCCGTTCCTCTTCATCCGCACAAACAGGCTAAAAGAGGCTATAATCAGGCTGAATGGTTTGCCCGGGGATTGGCTGAATCCATGAAGATAGAACTGGACACCGGCACACTTATAAGAGCCCATGCCTCAGAAACGCAGACACGTAAATCGAGGTTCAACCGATGGGAAAATGTGAAGGAGATTTTCAGACTTAATGATTTAGGCAGACAAGCCGGAAAGCATGTGCTGCTGGTTGATGATGTAATAACCACAGGCTCGACCCTTGAAGCTGCAGGTCACGAATTGTTCAGGGTTCCGGGCATTTCAGTCAGCGTTGCCTCTATTGCCTGTGCAGTAAAGTAGTTAAACAATGCTTAGCTTAAGCATATTGGTTTTCCCGGGTTTTCCGATAGGGATACTTGAAACGTAGATGATATAATTACCCGTTGTAATATAGCCCCTGGTTATCAATGTTTGACGCATTTCGAGCATGGCTGTATCTGTATTACTGAATTTCTCAGAATAAATTCCTGTAACTCCCCATACAAGGTTCAATGCACACAAAAGGTTCCGGTTGTTTGAAAAAATATAAATCCCGGCTCCGGTACGGTGCCCTGCAAGCCTGAATGCAGAATAACCGGTGTAGGTCATTGCTATCAGGGCGCGGGCATTAACTTCCCTGGCAAGATTACAGGCCGCCAAAATTACCGAATCTGAAATTCTCCGCTCCCGTGGACCTTCATCAGGTTTTATGTCAGGGTAAAAGATGTCACTGACTTCCACATCAGAAATAATCCGATTCATCGTTTCAACTGTCTGAACCGGGAAATTACCAACAGCGGTTTCGCCGCTTAGCATCAATGCATCGGCACCATCAAGAACTGAATTGGCCACATCATTCACTTCAGCCCTGGTGGGCCGCATATTCGAAATCATTCCTTCCATCATTTGCGTTGCCACGATAACAGGTTTAGATGCTGCAACGCACATACGCACAAGTTTCTTTTGTATTACGGGGACCTGCTCCTGAGGAATTTCAACACCAAGATCGCCACGGGCAACCATGATGGCATCTGAAACTGAAATAATTTCGCCTGCATTATCCACAGCTTCGGGTTTCTCGATTTTGGCAACAATCCTTGGAGGATCACTGCTGCTGAGTTCCTGCAACTTTTTGCGAAGTTCCCTGATGTCGTTAGCAGTGCGGACAAAAGACAAAGCAACCCATTGAATATTCAGCGTAACAATTAATTCCAGGTCGTTCAGATCCTTTTCAGATAGCCCCGGAAGCCCGAGTTTTGTTTTTGGCAGGTTGACCCCTTTGCGCGAAAACAACAAACCGCCCTGCACAACTTTGGCTGTAACCTCATCTGTCCCATTGGATGCTGTCGCCCTCAAAAGCAGTTTTCCGTCATCAAGCAGAATATCCTCACCTGCTTTCACATCAGCAGCAAAATCTTTGTAATTTACACTGATTGTATTTCCTTTAGTCGCTTCATCACGGGTTGTAATAATAAAAAAATCGCCCGGTTTTAATAACAAACTATCGCCTTCAACCATTCCTGTCCGGATTTTTGGGCCGGAGAGGTCAGCCAGAATAGCTACATTCAGATCCATCTCGGCATTCAGCCGGGTAATATTGGCAACTGAAGCCGCATGAACTTCATGGGAACCATGCGAAAAATTCAGCCGAAAAACATTTACCCCGGCAAGCATAAGATTCCTGAGTGTTTCCACCGACGAGGACGCGGGTCCAAGGGTTGCGATAATTTTTGTTTTTCTCATGAAATGGCTTTGGTTTTGTAGTTGCAAAAATAATCAATCGCTATCTATCCATTCGGAAATTAATACCAAAGTAATGAAGGCAGCCCTTCATTAATTATAATTAATTGATTGTTAATATTTTAAAAGAATACCATTCCTGTAATCAACGTCTATAAATTCATTAATTTTGCAGCCTGAAAAACAAGCGTTTTGTCAAAAACCGAAATTGTGGTTATTGTTCTGGCAATGGCTGCCGATAGTTTTGCAACATCCTGGTTTACAGGGGCCCTTCACAAGAAACTATCGGTAAAATTAGATATCAGCTTACCGCTAATGTTTACAGCCGGGCGAACCATGATGCTGTCATTGGGAATAGGTGCCGGGTGGTATGCTGCTTCGTTGATACCAGATTATAGTTTTCTGATAGGACTGTCGCTGCTATTGGTTATTGGAATTAAACCAGTAATAGAAGCATTGAAATTTAACCCGGAAGAAAAAGTAATCCTAGTGGATGACAGCAGAACTATGCTGCTACTCTCGCTTGCAGTTAGTATCAGTTCTTTTTTTGCGGGAATCGGATTGGGTATGGCAGGTAGTGGATTGTTAGTGCCGGTTATTGTTACGGCTATTTCGGTTTTGGTGTTTTCATCAGCCGGTATAAAAGCCGGTGAAACTTTTGGATACAAACCAATAGTCAGATTTTCCGGTTTGATCACCGGCATTGTAATTTTGATAATCTGGTTTAAGTTTTTGATTTTTGGCATTAATTAATCTGTGGTGAACATTTAAATTCTACTACATGAAAGAGATTCATCACTGCACTTCGTTGCGTTCTGAGGGCAGACAGGCGAAGCGAAGAATCTCTTAAATTTCTTCGGTCACTACTATTTAACAATATTATCCTCATGAAAAAGTTACTTCTTTTTGCTTTTTTACCGCTTTTTACGATTACCCTGGCGCAACCACCCGCAGGCTATTACAATCCGGCAGCCGGCCTTAATGGAACTGCCCTGCAGGCTGCTCTTCATAACATCATTGATAATCATAATGTGCAGAGCTATAATTCATTGCACCAGCACTTTCAATCAACCGACCCAAAACCCAACGGCACTGTCTGGGATATGTACTCCGATGTTCCCGGTGGAAATCCACCTTATGTTTTTCATTTCACCTCAGGAGATCAGTGCGGGAGCTATAGCGGGGAAGGGGATTGCTACAATCGTGAGCATTCATGGCCTAAAAGCTGGTTCAACGATATGAGCCCGATGTACTCCGACCTATTCCACCTGTACCCAACCGATGGTTATGTTAACGGAAAACGCAGCAATTTCCCTTACGGGACTGTTTCGTCAGCATCCTGGACTTCTGAAAACGGCAGTAAACTCGGCAGTTGCAGCTATCCGGGTTACTCAGGTATTGTTTTCGAACCCATTGATGCTTACAAAGGCGATTTTGCCAGAACCTATTTTTACATGTCAACCCGTTATTACGGAGAAGACAACGGATGGCCTGGCAGCGCTATGGTGAACGGTTCACAACTCAGGCCATGGGCTCTTGCTATGATGAAGGAGTGGAATCTGAGCGACCCTGTCAGCCAGAAAGAGATTGACAGGAATAATGCTGTTTACCAGATACAGAATAACCGCAATCCATTCATCGATCATCCGGAATATGTTTCACAAATCTGGGGTGGTACTACCGGCATTGAAAAAACGCCTTATAATTCCGATATTTCTGTGTACCCTGTTCCAGCTATTGATTATTGCAATATTAACCACCATGGTTACTATGACAGTGATCAGTTAACTGTAACTCTTTCTGATGTAACGGGCAGGCAATATGATCTTGATTTATCAACCACAAATGGAGAAATAAGGATTAATACAGCCGCACTTTGCCCTGGGGTTTACTTTGTAACGGTCAGCGAACCAGGCAAATATCCGGCCTTTTCACGATTAATGAAATAGATACCGGGAATGGCAAAGATAAGATTAACCAAAGAATTTAAGTTTGAAATGGCCCATGCCCTTGCCGGTTATAATGGCCCGTGCAGATACATTCATGGCCATTCTTATGAATTATTTGTAACCCTTACGGGTGAGCCAATTTCTGACAGCAACTCCCCTTTTTATGGCATGGTGATGGATTTCAAGCTATTAAAGCAAATTGTCGGGCAGCAGATTGTGGATGAGTTTGACCATTCTTTGGTATTGAACAAAGCTACTGCTCCCGGGCAGATTTCTGAAATGGGGGAGTTTGTAGGTCGTCTGATTCTTGTTGAATATCAGCCAACCAGTGAGAACCTGCTGATTGATTTTGCTCAAAGGCTAAAAGCCTCTATACCACCGGAAGTCAGTTTACATAGCCTGAAACTCCGCGAAACAGTAACCTCTTTCGCTGAATGGTACGCTGAGGATAACGAATAGATTTGCAATTCACGATTTAAGTGGAAACAGCAATTCCTGAATTTTAGCATACAACTTGTTTTTATCTATTGGCTTTGCGATGTAATCATCGCAACCAGCGGCCCGACATTCCATTTCATCACTTTTTATCGCATAGGCTGTCTGGGCAATAACGGGAAGCCTGGGATATTTCTTTTTTATCAGGCGGGTTGCTTCGTACCCATCCATTACCGGCATCTGCATATCTATGAGAACCAGATCAACTTTATTCTGTTCGAGCAATTCCAGAGCCTCCTTTCCATTTGATGCATATAACAGATTTGCCCCTGTATTCAGGAGTAGCACCGTTAAAAACTTCATATTTACAGGGTCATCTTCAACCATTAAAATTGATCTTTCTTCCCAATAAAACGTATGGGCAAACCCGTTAATTTTCGTTCTTTTTCCCGTATCCGGTGAGTAAATGATATAAGGAATAGAAAAGCTGAATACAGAGCCGGTACCCTTTGCTGAAAGAACCTTTATCATGTTTCCGAACAGGGTTGCCAGTCCCTGGCTTATGGATAGGCCAAGGCCTGCCCCACCAAATTTTCGTGAAAGCCCATTTTCAACTTTTCTGAACCTTTCAAAAATAACAGGAAGATCAGTTTTGTCAATTCCAATTCCTGTATCGCTCACATAGAACTCAATCCTGTTGAAATCTTTCAATAAAAAGCCGAATCCGACTTCTCCTTCCGGCGTAAATTTGATTGCATTTGATAGGAGGTTCCAAATTATTTGCCGGAGTCTTATTTCATCCGTATTGATGATCATTTGCCGGCATTCCGCTGGAATTGACAGGATAAGTTTAACGGAATTCCTGTTAAGCTCAGACTTTAACCCTTCAAATTCTACCTGCAACGATTCCAGAACCCGACAAATATTGCATGGCGAATTGTTCATGATAACCTGCCCTGAATCAATCAGCGCCAGTTCAATAACATCATCAATCAATCGCAATAAATGATTGCCACTCGACTTCATAATTGCAAGATATTCATCCTTTTCGCTTTGCACGAGATAAGGGTCGTCCATAACTTCAATGAAACCCAGTATATGGTTCATCGGGGTGCGTACTTCGTGAGAGATGCCAGCCAGAAATGCAGATTTAAGGTTGTCGGAGGCCTCTGCCTTTTGCAACGCATCCTGTAAGGCTAATTCACGGTGCTTTCTTTCGAGCGCATTTACCAAAATCTGACCGGTAAGTTTAAATGAGTTTAAGGCTTGTTCATCCCAAAATACCGGTCTGCTGAAGGTGTCGAATACGATATAGTTTTTAAACCTTTTATCCACAAAAAGCGGAATGTTTACCATTGATTCAATATCAAGCAGATCGAAAAAAAACCCCAGGGCTTTAGTATCCTCTTCAATTCCAATGTCAGTCCGGTGGAAGTATTGCATCTGCCCGGCGATCAGTTTTTCAAAATAATCGGGGAGCTCGTTCAGATAAATTTCAGGCTGTCTTTCACGGTGAGAAAAGCGTGGATCAGCTGTCCATTCATGGGTTATTTTTACAAAGTCGCCTGCATCTGAAAGTTCCATCAGGTAAGCTCTTTCGGCAGAATAGACCCTGGCAACTGTTTCAAGGCCACTGCTGATCGTTTGGTCAATTTCCCGGACATCCATGTTAATCAGATCGGAAGACAACCTGCTGATAAACTCAATAAATGCTATACGGCGAAGTTCCTGTTTCTCACTATTTTTTCGGGCTGTTATATCGCGATAAATGCCATAAATACATAAGTGGCCATTGCCTTCGACAAAAGGCACGCCCAGCACCGAAACATCTATCAGTTTGCCATCGTGCCGCATTCTCTGTGTTTCAACAGCAACCCTGCCACCTTCCCAGTTGATTTTGGTCAGTTGTCTGGCTTCCGGTATCAGATTGGCCGGGGCAATCAGTTCATCAAGTTTTTTACCTAAAATATCTGCTCTTTTAAAAAGGAATAATTGCTCAAATTCCGGATTCACATCTAAAATCAGGTTATTCTTATCAAGCATTGTAATGGCTTCCGGGGCAGATTCAAAAAGACGGATATAGCGGTTTTTATCAATTTTCAGATCATCTGCTTCATCTTTTAACTCAATTTGTTGACTTATTACCTTCAATAATGAACTTATTAAATACCGGTCTTCTTCTTTTATCTCCCGCTCCTGATTAAATGCGAGTGCTATCAGCCTTAAAGTTGAAAAAACCATTATTGGAAAGGCGGAATAATAAAGTTTCTGAGGTCCGGATTCAGTTATCACGTCAGTTTCACCGCCAAATACAGCTTCTTCCGTAATTTTTTGCAATACTGCTGGTTGTGAAAGCAAACCGGTAAAATCGATTTCGTCGAGCAGATGTGACTTGTTGTCTGACTGATTCTTATGAAGTAAGATCAGATCGAGGGAGGTTAATTTTTTTCGTTTGAAATGGGGCCCGGTTACAACGATTCCGGTCAGGCCTGACTTAATGATCATTGCATTGATCAGGCTGAATTCGCTGCTTAAATCAACTTGTTTTACCGGTCTTTTATGCATTAATTTATTTCAAGGATTCAATTTGTATTTTTTCGTTATTGCCAATGTCTCATTACCAATCTTCATTGCATGGGTTTATCGCCAAATTACCCAAAAGTAAGTCCTTAGCCGAAGATTTTTCGGTGTAAAATAATTACTTAGAATTAATCTTTATGGCCGGTATTGGCAAAAACCAATGCTTAAAACCGCAGCATTTTATTTTGATGTGCTGTTAAATTAAAGATTTTTTATTCGCCCCTTTCAGGGACGACGTTTCATCTTTACATCAGCCAACCGTGGGTTCCACTTCGTTCTACCCACGGTTATTTAAAATTTGTCCCCTTCAGGGACACAGTTAGAGCGCCGATCCCGGATAGCTATCGGGATGCTCAATATCAATAACCGTGGGTGGAGTGAAACGGAACCCACGGTGTTGAGGACACAAAAGACAATGCAGCCCTGAAAGGGTTGAACTCCTTCTCCCGCTCCTTTTATTCCAAGAACCTATGCCTCAAAAAATTTTTATTCAACTCGGCGAAGTTAATCCCAGCACATCAAAATAAAATGCAGCCTAAAACCGCCAGGTGCCATGCAGGGTTCCGATTCATGAAATAGGCTTATCTTTGCCGGAAATCAATAAATTCTATGCCTGAAATTGAAATTATGTCCCCCGCCGGGTCATTCGAATCGCTGATGGCCGCCATTCAGGGGGGGGCCGGTTCTGTTTATTTCGGAGCCGGACAATTGAATATGCGGGCCCGTTCATCGAGCAACTTTTCGCCCGATGATATCAGGCAGATTACTAAAATCTGCGGCGAAAACGGGGTAAAGTCATATCTTACCCTCAATACGATTATTTACGATGAGGAGCTTCCGATTATGCGCGAAATGGTTGAGCTGGCAAAGGAAAGCGGCGTCAGCGCTATTATTGCCTCTGATTTATCGGTGATGGAATATGCAAAGGCTAAGGGAGTCGAAATTCATATCTCCACGCAGTGTAACATCACCAATATTGAAGCCATAAGATTTTATGCCCGGTATGCCGATGTGATGGTACTTGCACGGGAGCTGAACATTCGCCAGATTGAAGCCATTACCAGGGCTATTAAGGAACAAAACATTACCGGGCCTTCCGGAAATCCCGTTCAAATCGAGGTTTTTGTGCATGGCGCGCTGTGTATGGCCGTATCCGGGAAATGCTACATCAGCCTTGATAATTTCAATGCTTCCGCGAACCGGGGCGCCTGTCAGCAACCCTGTAGAAGGGCATACACAGTGACCGATAAGGACAATCAACTGGAACTGGAGATTGACAACAAATACATTATGTCGCCCAAAGACCTGATGACTTTGCCAATCCTCGATCGCCTGCTCGAAGCCGGTGTAACGGTGCTGAAGATTGAAGGCCGGGGACGGTCGGCCGAATATGTGAAAACCGTTACCCGCACCTATCATGAAGCGGTTGAAGCCTGGAAAAATAAACAATTCTCTCGCGAAAACGTTGAAACCTGGACAAACGAAGTGAACAAGGTTTACAACCGCGGTTTCTGGGGTGGCTACTACCTGGGCGAAAAAACCGGGGAATGGTCGGAAAGGTATGGTTCGCAGGCCACACAAAAAAAGGTTCATGTGGGTAAAGTGGTAAACTTTTTCAGCAAGCTGAATGTGGCTGAAATCAAGATTGAAACCCATTCCTTGAATATTGGTGACAATATACTGGTGATAGGGCCCACAACGGGTGCTTATGAAGCTAAAGTTACGGAACTGAGGGTTGACCTGAACCCGGTCGAAAAAGTCGTGAAAGGCGAAAACTGTTCCATTGCGGTAACAGAAACCCTGCGTAGAGGTGATAAAGTTTATCTCGTGGTGGATGCTGGGCATGGGTTGTTTCAGGTGCAGACGGAGAAGAGTTCCTGATTTCGGATTTCGGATTTCGGATTTGCCCAAAAGACCAGGCGGGTTTCGGATTTCGGATTTCGGATCTGCCCGAATGACCAGGCGGATTTCGGGTTTCGGATTTCGGATTTCGGATTTCGGATCTGACCGAATGACCAGGCGGATTTTGGAATTCGGAATTGGGACTTGCTTGATCTGTGTTCTGCTGGCCTTGTGGCTTCGATACATTTTGAGAATCAGCCCGTTTGTATATTCAGCATTTGGTCGCAAAACACTCAGCCACCGGCCCTAAGCCCTGAGCCCTTTGCTCTGAGCTCTGAGCCCTTTGCTCTGCTGGCATTGTGGCTTCGATACATTTTGCGAATCAGCCTGTTTGTTTAATAAGCATTTGGTCGCAAAACACTCAGCCACCGGCCCTGAGCCCTGCGCCCTGCGCCCTGAGAAATAGAATTTATCATTAAATTATAATTGTACATGAATAATCTAACCAACTACCACACCCACTCCCGATTTTCTGATGGATCATCCGAACCTGAAGAATATGTAATTGAGGCCATTCGTCAGGGTTTTAGCACCCTCGGATTTTCAGAGCATTCTGTTCTGCCGTTCGAAAATACCTTTGCGCTGCAGGCAGGTACTGAAAATGCCTACATATCAGAGATAGTCAGATTGAAGCAGGGTTATAAAGACCAATTGGAGATTTTGATTGCACTTGAGGCTGATTATATTCCCGGAATCAGTGCAGGATTTTCCGGCCTGAAATCTTCCTTTGGACTTGATTATATTATTGGCAGTGTGCATCTTGTAAAAAACAGTAACCACGAAAAACTATGGTTCATCGATGGGCCGAAGCGTGAAATCTACGATATTGGGTTGAATGAAATTTTTAGCGGGGACATCCGCAAAGGGGTTACTGCTTATTGGCACCAGATTAATCAGATGCTGGAGGAGGAAACCTTCGACATCGTGGGCCACCTCGATAAAATAAAAATGCACAACCAGGGACGCTGGTTCAATGAAACAGATAAATGGTACACAGGTCTGGTGAACGAAACTTTAAACCTGATTGCAGAGAAGGGGGTGATTGTTGAGGTGAACACCCGTGGCATTTACAAGGGGCGCAGTGAAACCCTGTTCCCGGGTGAATTTATTTTGAGGCAATTAAGCGAAAGAAAAATTCCCGTTATACTGAGCAGCGATGCGCACCAGCCAAAAGAATTAAGCATGTATTTTAATGAAGCCAAAGTGGTGATGAAAAGCTGTGGGCTTAACGAAAACAGCATCTTTGCTGAGGGGGAATGGAGCCGAAAGGGGTAAGGTTGACCCACGTTACGATAGCTATTGGATGCGCCCGGGTACCTGAACGGTGGGATTTCTAACGGTTACAAAGTAATAGAAAATGACAATATCACCGCTTCTTATATATCCACTCTATACCCAAATTTATTCCCGCCAGGAATCTGTCTTCTGAATATGATGGATGCCAATGAGGTAGAGAAGACCCAATTCTGATATCATCCAAATGAAATTTAAAATCTGTAAAAACACCAGAAAAAACATGAAAAGCATTGTTCAGCTTTCTGTGAAATTGAAATGCCAACCGGAATGAATTTCCTGCTTTATATGCAACCGGTGTGCCGTTGATTGTTCTCGGGTTATGGTTGTTGTAATAAATAAATGATTGATAGTTACGCGGAATGTTAAAAATGGTGCCTGTGACTATCAGGAATTTATTTTTCTTTACTTCCTGCTTATTTAGTGGGAACCCTATAAGAACAGGTATATTATAATAATCTGTACTATAAGTAATTTTGACAATATCTGAGCCTTCAAAAGGTTCAAAATATTTTTTAGAGGTATAAAATAACCCTGTTGTAATCCTGAAAGGTTTAAAATTTTCAGATACAACGCCTCCAAAGCCATAATTAAATTGAGTTTCGTATTCGGTGAAATATTGGGGGTAAATTAAGAATAGGTCTAAAGAAAAATCCGGTTTTGAATTCTCACTATTATCCTGCGCAATAGAGGAACTGAATAAAGCAAGCAAGAAAATAAAAGTGATTACAAGTTTATTTTGCATCAGTTAAATATTATTTTGTTAATAAAGGCTTTTTCACTTTTAGTATCAAATATCTTCAACACATAGACTCCTTTGCCAAATACATTCAAATTGATTTCAGTTTTACCATCCTAAATTGGCCTAGATTTATAAAATATTTTCCCTTGACTATTAAGAAGACTTATTTCATAGTATTCAAATGAATTTCCTACAAATTTAGTGTCCAGGTTACAATCAAATCCGAGTGTTAAAGAAGTGCCATTTTAATTGCTGAATAAAAATTGAATGTGTCAAAAATAAACTATTAAAAAAGAGTTTGCTGACCAAATAAATAAGTGCTGGAATTTTTTTATCCAGCGTACCCATCTGTTGATCAAGTACTATGATTTTGGAAATCTTAGCATGTGATTGTGGACTAAATTAAACATAGATTCTGCCTGATTTTTTGTAGAATCTGATCCTTAGTATCTTCTCTTTTGTAGAGAATTTATAGAACTGTTTAACCCAAATTGAGCGATTTTAAAAGGAAAATAGCTCAATCGATCAGGAAATTGTAAGCAATTCACAGTAAGACAGTTTCATGGCTGTGGTGAATTGTAACAATTTCTAAATCAGGGTTTAACTAAGTAAAGCGCTTTTTCGCTTTGCTCAAATCGCTCAACTTAGGTTTAATTATCAATTTTCATACTTCATCAGAAAATGCCTGATATCTGCTTCAATAAAAACATCGCCATAAACACTGAAACCCAGTTTTGCATAAAAACCAACCACCTGTTCCTGTGCATGAAGGTAAACGGATTTGCCCTCGTTCGCGACCTCTTTTAAGACATGTTTTACGAGGACTTCACCCAAACCCTTGCCCCGGTATTCGGGTAAAACGGCAAACCGCTCTAATTTAATCCCTTTTACCGTGTGGCGCCAGCGGCAGGTAGCTACAGCCTTTTCGTTCAAAAACAAGAGGTAATGCTGACTTTCCGCTTCAAATCCATCATATTCGAGTTCTTCGGGCACGTGCTGCTCTTCAACAAAAACCGAATATCGGATTTTGCTGGCCTGAGAAAACGCTTCAGACTGATTTATTGCGAACTTAATAATTTCAATATCCATTAGCTGAAATTGGAGAACCCTAGTTTATGTGCTGAAATAAAAAAGCCTGTTACGTCGGAAACAGGCCTTAAAGTTAATAACAAATACTGATATGAATGATGTCCATTAGTCTCAGAAACCTGCGGACATTCTATTTCTTCGCATCAAGCAGACAGGCATTTTACCTGCCTGACTGCGTCAAGCAGGCAGGCTTTTTACTTTATACTTTTTACCTGCCTTATTCCATCATGCAGACAGGGCATTTTACTTTATACTTTAGACTTTTTACCTGTCTGGCTGCATCAAGCAGAAAGGCATTTTACTTTTTACTTTTTACTTTTTACTTTAGACTTTTTACTTTTTACTTTAGACTTTTTACTTTATACTTTAGACTTTTTACTTTAAACTTCCTCCCCAACTTAAGCCCACTTCAGATAGATGGCACCCCAGGTAAATCCGGCACCGAAAGCAGACAGAATAAGATTATCGCCTTTGCGTAATTGGCTTTCCCAATCCCACAGGCACAACGGCAGCGTGGCGGAGGTTGTATTGCCATAGCGCTGAATATTGATCATAACCCGCTCCCTGCTAATTCCCATGCGGTTGGCTGTCGCATCAATAATACGCATATTGGCCTGATGCGGAACCAACCAGGTAAGTTTTTCAGGGGTAATGCCATGGCGTTCCATCATTTCAACAGAAACATCGGCCATTTTTGACACGGCCCATTTGAATACCGGTTGGCCTTCCTGGTAAATATAATGTTCGCGGGCTTCAATAGTGTCGTGTGTGGGTGGTTTAAGCGAGCCGCCCGCTTTTTGATGAAGATACATCCGTCCGCTGCCATCACTTTGCAGGATAGCATCGATAATCCCGTTATCATCCGTAGTCGGCTCCAGCAACACTGCAGCGGCGCCATCCCCAAAAATCGGACAGGTTCCCCGGTCCGTATAGTCAACGATTGCCGACATTTTATCGGCACCCACAACAATTACTTTTTTGTTCGAACCGGATTCAATAAACTTTGATGCGGTAGTTAGGGCATAAAGAAAGCTGGAACATCCGGCATTCATATCAAAGCCAAAAGCATTGCGGATTTCACACTTGTCGGCAATGATGTTGGCAGTGGCCGGAAAAAGCATGTCAGGAGTGACTACGGCACAGATAATCAAATCAATTTCCTCTGGCCTGGTATTGGTTTTGGCAAGAAGTTGTTTTACAGCTTCAGCGCCCATATCCGAAGTGGCTTTCCCTTCTCCCTTCAAAATATGGCGTTCTTTAATCCCGATGCGGGTCATAATCCATTCATCAGAAGTATCAACCATCCTGCTTAATTCTTCATTGGTCAGAATATAGTCTGGGACATATCCTCCTACACCGGTAATTGCAGCTTTTATTTTTTTCATCAGGTTTCTCAGTGAAAAAATTGATTTAATCTCTCATTATAGCGGGCAAATGAGACAGGGCAAGTTTGATTTTTCGTGAAAGCCGGGCCTGAGTGACTTCACGGGCGAGCATCAGCATGTTTTTAATAGCGACATCGTTAGAAATTCCGTGCCCTACAATAACCGTTGAATTAATCCCAAGTATCGGGGTTCCGCCATAGTTTTCATAGTTGAAACGGGTAAAATAGTCGTCAGCCAATCCACGCTTCATTATAATCCTGAACATGCCTTCGATATTTTTCAGGACAATGTTGCCGGTAAAGCCATCGCAAACAATCACATCAGCCTTATTGCGCAGCAGATCGCGGCTTTCAATATTGCCAATGAAATTAAAATCTTTCGTCTGCTTCATCAACTGGTAAGTTGCCTGACTTAACAGGTTACCTTTTCCTTCTTCATGGCCAATGTTGAGCAGAGCGACCCTTGGATTGATTATTTTATAGACATTTTGGGCCATAATTGACCCTAATAGCCCGAACTGAAACATTACGTCTGGCTTTGCATCGGGATTGGTACCAACATCGAGTAACAGGCTCAGCCCACTGTTTTCCTGGGGTAAAACAGCAGAAGTACAAGGCCTGATTACACCTTGTATATTGTTTACACTGTAAATGGCACCAACCAACATAGCTCCACTGCTTCCTGCACTGGCGAATGCATCAATTTTTTTGTTCTTCAGGTACTTGAAGCCAATACTAATGCTTGAATCAGGTTTACGGATGATAGCATGGGTCGGATGTTCGCCCATTCCGATTACTTCAGTGGTATGAACAATTACAAAATCAGCCGGATCAGCACCAATCCGTAACAACTCAGAAAGTATAACTTCTTTGTCGCCAAACAGCACGATCTGATCAGAAGATGATAATACCTTCCTTGCCAATATTGCCCCGGATACAGTAGCACCAGGGGCAAAATCGCCACCCATAACATCGAGTCCGATTTTCATCTGACTTTGTTTAGTTTATTAGAGCATGTTTGCAAAACGCAGGCGATTATGCTGTAGCAACTTTTTCAATTGCAAGCTTCCCCTTGTAATAGCCACACTCTGAGCAAACCCTGTGATATAGCACCGATGCATTGCAATTAGAGCAGGTGCTGATGGTTGGGGCAACTGCTTTATAATGGGTTCTTCTTTTAGCTGTCCTGGTTTTTGAAAACCTATGTTTTGGATTTGGCATTGCTTAAAACTTTATTTTGGTTAATATTTATTCAAGATTCAGGTCTTTCAACGCATCCCATCTGGGATCCTTTTCCTTGTGCACGGATAATTGTTCTATTCTTTTGAGTACCTCCGGATCGCAAAGACTTTCGCCTTTGTCGTTGTCAGGATGCACAACCCTGAAAGGCACCAGAAGGCTTAAATAGTCGTAAAGCAGCGGAGCAAGGTCAATATGCGTTTCGTTTTCGGCAATAATCAGCACATTATCACTCTCTTCCTTGTGTTCAGGGCCAAATTTGATAAAAAACTCTTCTGCGGATTTCACGGGCAAATCAAACTCATCAAGACAGCGGTCGCAGGTAACCCTGATTGTGCCCGAAAGCAAAAAATTCAGCACCAGCATTCTCTCCTGTCTTTCCAGGTCAAGACTGACTGATACCCATGCTTGTTTAATTTCCGAGTACTCAAAAGATGCAAAGAACTTATCATCAATTTCAAACTCAAACTGATGATTTCCAGTGGTTAATCCTATAAATGGGATTACAAATTGCCTCAGGTAATCCACGGTCAAAGTTGTTTCAGGTTTAAGGGGTGCAAAAGTAGAAATTAATATTGTTATTAACAAATATTTCTTCAACCCCGACTTTCGCCCCTGGACCGAACTACTTGTTAATAAACGATTTTCGGGCTTTTATCACTGAGAAAGCAGTATTCAACAAAAAACCTACTTGAATGCCTTTTCCGGCAATCCATCGCCACTTAGTTTTAGTCTGTCGAAATAAGAAGGAAATGGTTTCCCCATCAGTTTATCAACATACATTTTGGCAAGGTATTGCCCGAGCATAAAGCCTTGGCCACGCAGCCCGACAAACAAGCCCAGATCAGGATCAATAATCATTCGCGGTTCAACATAATAACCGGCCCATACCGCCTGAAACCCAACGGAAGAAAGGTTGGGAAACCAGCTTACAAATACTTCCGAAGCAATTTCAAGGAAATGCTGTGAGTTTATTTTCAGATTTTTATCAGCCTCCATAGGTTCAACTGCCGGGGAAGCGCACCCGATAATCTGCCCGGTTTCGGCCAGTTGCTGGCCATATACGGCAACAAAGCCCTTGTATTTGCGCCGGTCGATGATCATATCGAGTGGTCGCCCATTGAGACCCATCATCGGTAAGCGACGTGAAATAAATGCCTGATGTTTCACAGGATACATGCCTGTTTCGATTCCCAGCATCCCGGCATATTTTGCTGCTTCAGGCCCCAATGCGTTGATAAAAACTTCGGTCTGGTATTCAATATATTGCTTTTCGTGATCCTGAACCAGAATGTGGTAAAGATCTCCGTCGCGGCGGACATCAATCAGTTTGCAGTCTTCCATTACCATTCCCCCGCTTTGGATGCCCAGTCTGCGGATAAGGTCAATTACCCGGCCGGGGGTTGCCTGCCAGCAATCGCGGCTTATGAGTGCCCCGAGATATGTATCAAGGTTCGGGTTAATAAAAGCGGAAATTTCTTTGGCATAATCTTTTGGCTCTACCATATAAGCATCCGACCACGACCTTGATTGCTCCAGCGTTTGAAACATGGCTTCATCGTGGGCAAATGTCACATAGTTGATCTGCCTGAAATTAACATCCTGTTTCTGCTGAAGTTCCTTAAATAATTCAAGGTTGTGACGGGCTATATCGGCAATTTCAGGCAAACTGAAGGCCGGCCGACCTCCTGCTATGTTTCGCCACGATGCGCCACGACCCGAGTTGATCAGTACCGGTTGTTCACCGGCTTCGGACAGGTATCTGAATAAAGCCGATCCTCCGATACCTCCACCGGCAACCAGCGATTTGACTTTAACAACCTTTGGTTTGCCTCCAATACCGTTTATAAAGATCTCTTCATGAACATCGCGGGGATAAAGTTCGCCCATCGACAACTGGTTTGATAAAGGTCCACGCGGTGTTGCATCACCAACAACTGTAATATCATATTTGCGAAGGGTTTGTTTCAGCCGCGGAATGCAACGTTTACCCCTGCAGGCACCCATGCCAAGCCGGGTGGTATGCTTAACCTCATCCACCGAAATAAACTTCCGGTCGCCAATGGTATCCAATATTTCACCAAGGGTAACATCATCGCAATGACAAACATACATTTCAGCCTCTTTGCTGTATTCAACCGGTGTCATTACGATTGGTTCAGGAAAATTTTCCTTAACAATAAATCCCCTGGCATTAACCAGTTCGTTCCCGTGAATGTTTAAGGCTTTTACCCTGGCAATATTGGTTTTATTGGGTTTTTTAAGAATTTTCTCAATTATTCCTTCACCCAATATTTTCCCGTTGTTGTCAACCAGAAAAACTTCAGCCTTTTCATTGACCGGGTATTCTATCGGCAGAAAAAGCCAGTCTTTACCGGGGTGATAGCCGAATATCGCCAGCCCAGGGCACTGGTAAACGCAATCCATACAGCCAATACACTTATCAAAATCGATATGGGGCACTGTACTGGTTGATGTTTTTGTTATGGCGCCATGAGGGCAGGCAAATTCGCAGGGATTGCAGGCAAATCCATAAAGGCAGTCAATCTGAACAAAGGGCTTCTGGCCCATTCTTTCAGGTGTTGGTTCGAAGGGTTTTTCAATTACCCTGAGCGGATGTTGCTGCGAATCTATATATTCTTTCGACAGGTTTAAGAATTCATCGTAGCTGAAGCGGGTGCCTATTTCGTTCATAATCTCGAAAGCCACCTGCTTGCCCCGCAACACCGCGCTGGTGCCTTCGCCAATGCGGATGGCATCGCCGGCACCAAAGCAGTTACGCCCAAAAACTTCGTTCCCTTTAATCAGCAGCTGGTCGTCCGAAACCAGTCCCGTGCAGATATTTATGGCATCAATGCCGCTGATTACTTTCTCTGTGCCCGGAACAGGCTGAAAATTTTCACATTCTGCCACAACCGCACCAATGATGCCGTCGTGATTTTCGTTGGGAATTGCTTTTAGCAGAATGTGTGAAAGAATGACCGGAATCCCAAGCCGGCGAACCCGGTTGGCCTGCACGGGGAACCCGCCTTCGTGATCTTGTGCCTCAATAATTGCTTTTACCCTGGCTCCGGCCTGCATCAATTGGTAAGAAGTCAGGTAACCAATGTTTCCTGCTCCAACCGTGAGCACATTTTTGCCAAGCAGTGTAAACTCGGTGTTCATCATTTTCTGGACAACTGCAGCTGTATAAACGCCTGGCAGGTCATCGTTTTCAAATGCCGGCATAAAAGGCACTGCACCCGTGGCAATAACCAGATACTCTGCATCAACGTAGTATATTTCTTCGGTCTTTATATTTTTAACCGCGATGCGTTTGCCTTCGAGGAGATCCCAAACAGTTGAGTTGAGGAAGATTCCTGAATGATCATCCCCGGCAAGGGTTTTGGCAATATCGAAACCCCGCATTCCCCCGAATTTCTGCTCTTTCTCAAAGAAAAAAAACTGGTGGGTTTGCATAAGAAACTGTCCGCCAATGCGATCGTTGTTATCTATGACGATATTGTCAACCCCATGTCTTTTCAGCTCTTCGCGGGCAGCTAGACCTGCAGGACCAGCGCCGATGATGGCCACCACCGTTTTATAAACCCGGGTAGATGATTTCTTATCAGGCTCCCTTAATGATGGTGCAAAATCATGCGGGATCTCTTTAACTTCCTTTATGCCATCAACGGTGGTGATGCAGATTCTTTTTATCTGTCCGTCAACAAGCATTTCGCAGGCGCCGCATTTGCCAATACCACATTCAAGGCTGCGTTCGCGGTTGCGAAGGCTGTGGCTGTGAACCGGGAAGCCGGCCTGATGCAGTGCTGCCGCAATGGTAAATCCCTTTTCACCGGAAATTTTCTTTCCCTCGAAGGTAAAGGTAACTTTTTCAGCAGGGATTATTTCAAGTATAGGATGACTCTCAATTTTATTCATTATCAATAGTTTCTAAGTTAAACGCCAGTTCCTTGAAAATCAAAAAAAATTAATGCTTTTATGGCGCCGCAAATTTATAACTATTTAGTATGCCGGGTAATTTCTGAGCGAATTTTTCAAGATATTTTTACGCCCTTATGCAGTCATTTTCAACTAATTAACTTAGAATCGTTATAAATAAGCTATTTGATCAGCGCAAACGTTTGCGATGGAATAAAATAAATTTTTCAGGTACCGGATAACCTGAGATTTTTCAGAGAACTCTTTTAACCTATTGGGATTCAAAGTGTAAAAATATTTTTGTTTTCAAATAGGAAGAGGTAATAAATTGTTTTATACTGATTAACAAGCCTGTAAAAAGTCCGACTGGTAAAAGTTTGCATAAATTTCGCTAATTTTGCACTTTATTCGCTTAAGTTACCGGAAAGCTATGGAAAAAACCAGGATACTGTTTGTTTCTCAGGAGATTATACCCTACCTGAAGGACAGCCAGATGGGCTATATAGGCAGACACCTGCCCCAGGGAATACAAGAGAGAGGACGCGAAATACGCACCTTTATGCCCAGGTTCGGGCATATTAACGAACGCCGGAATCAGTTGCACGAGGTTATCCGCTTATCGGGGATGAATCTAATTATAGATGATACCGATCATCCGCTCATCATCAAGGTCGCCTCCATTCAATCGGCCAGAATGCAAATTTACTTTATCGACAACGATGATTATTTTCAGCGAAAATACATGTTCCGCGATAAAAACAATAAATTTTACAAGGACAATGAAGAACGGGCAATTTTCTTTTCACGCGGGGTCATCGAAACGGTTAAAAAACTGGGATGGGCTCCCGACCTGGTGCATTGCCACGGTTGGATGACCAGTCTCGTTCCGCTTTACATCAAAAGGGCTTACCGCGACAATCCGCTATTTACCGATACCCGGATTGTGGTTTCAATTTATGACGACGATTTTGAGGAATCTTTCAATAAGGAATTTGGCAACAACATCAAACTTGATGGAATTACAAATAAAGACCTTAAACACTATAAGAAGCCCACTTACGTTAATATGATGAAAGCAGCCATCGACTTTTCGGAAGGTGTGATTATCGGCAGCGAAACTGTTAATCAGGAATTGCTCGATTATGCCAATGAATCCGGCAAACCGATGTTGCCATACCAACCACTTGACAGGTTTGTGGATGCTTATAACAATTTTTATGATAAAATACTGAATTCCCAGCCGGTCGGAGCAGAATAAGCATTAATCTTGCATCACTGGTAATTACGCTGTAATTTTTATTAACGTGCTGAAAAACAGATTCCTATTTTACTGCCTGTTCGCAGTTCTTGGCATTGCTACTATCTCTTGTCAAAAAGAACCCGATCTGATCGGACTTGGATTACTCACACCAGGCGAACGATTAAACATTGATTTCTTCGATTCTTCAACCCTTGTGGCCTACACTTTACGGGAAGATTCCCTGCGCACAGATGAATTGTCGGTCAATCTTCTCGGAAGTATCGCAGATCCGGTTTTCGGGACTACCACTGCCTCTATCTATACACAATACAGGTTATCGAAAAATAATGTTTCGTTTGGCACAAACGCTGTCGCCGATTCGATGGTACTCAGTTTTACATACAAAGGTGTTTACGGCGATTCACTGGCCTCTAAAACCATCCGCGTTTACGAGATGGCCGATACGCTGAACTTTGACTCAAGCTACTACTCATTTCAGACAATTCCCACCCTGCCTGAACTGATCGGAGAAGCTACTTTTGTACCCAATTTTAAAAAAGCTGATTCGGTAAATGGCGACTATATGCCTCCACATATGAGGATAGTTCTTTCTCAGGCATTTGCCAATAAAATTTTGACGGCAGATACGACTACCCTTAAAAACAACGAAAATTTTAAGAAAATCTTTAAAGGACTGTTTATCACTTCTGAATCTGCAACAACACAGGGCACAGGATCAATCCTGTATTTAAACCTTCTGGATGCTGTTTCACGTTTGAAACTTTATTACCACAACTCCACAGATACTACCAGCATAAATTTTCCGATAGGTTCATTAAGTGCCCGGTTCAATCATTACGATCACAACAACTATACTGGTGCTGATCCGATGTTATTGCAACAATTTAACGGAGATACCCTGCCCGGTAGCCAACGGTTGTTTATTCAGGCCATGGCCGGTGCAAAAGTTAAACTCAGGATTCCTTACCTGAAAGCACTGGCAGCCAACAAGCGCATTGCTGTAAATGAGGCCGTGTTAATTGTGAGCGTTCAAGACACTTCCGGAACTTACGATGTTCCCGGCCAGATTGCTCTGAAGAAGATCACAGAAAGTGGAACCCTGACTTCTTTGCCTGATGAGAATGAAGGGTTAACATTTCTTGACGGGAAATCAAGATCGGGCAAAGAATACCATTTCAGGATTACAAGGTATGTCCAGGACAGGCTTCTGAATCCTGATAATCCCGATTATGGCCTGATGTTATTGGGCTATGGTTCATCTCTGAGCGGAAACAGGGTTATTTTAAACGGACCCGGTACCAACGAAAAAAGAATGCGACTTCTGATCTACTATACACTTGTTGACTAAGCACTTAGCCTGTTTACGTATCTAAAATACCAAATAAAACCGGCTTATCCGGATTACTTTAAGACTATCTTTGCATAAACCAATTGAGTGGTGCAGGTAAAAGCCCTGCAACTTAACGGAAGAACATGTAAATCTTTAAATCAAAATTTACTTTTTTAACAGAGCACTAATTTTATAAATATATGTGTGGAATTGTAGCTTACATAGGCCCCAGACAGGCATACCCTATACTCATTAAAGGCCTTCACCGGCTCGAATATCGTGGTTATGACAGTGCCGGCGTGGCAATTTTAAACGCTGAATTGAAGCTATTTAAAAGTAAAGGCAAGGTTTGTGATCTTGAAAAATTGGTTGAGGGGAAAGACCTCTCAGGTACCATTGGAATTGCACACACCCGTTGGGCAACCCACGGTGAACCAAATGATGTAAATGCGCACCCTCATTTTTCCTATTCTAAAGACCTGGCCATTATTCACAACGGGATCATTGAAAATTATGCCCCTCTTAAATCCGAATTATTAAAACGCGGTTACTCTTTTACAAGCGAGACTGATACAGAGGTGTTGATCCATTTGATTGAGGATATTCAACTGAATGAGCATGTTCCTCTTTCCGAGGCTGTGCAGATTGCACTCAACCAGGTAGTTGGAGCTTATGCTATAGTAGTTATTGATAAGAATGACCCGAACACCCTCATCGTTGCCCGCAAAGGCAGCCCGCTGGTTGTGGGCATTGGCGATGGAGAGTTCTTTGTTGCTTCTGATGCAACCCCGATCGTGGAATATACCCGTGAAGTCGTGTACCTGAACAATGAAGAGATCGCCATTCTCAGGCGCGATCATGAATTGAAAATCAGGACCATTGGTAATATTGAGAAAACACCTTACGTACAGACGCTTGAAATCAACCTGAGCGAACTCGAAAAAGAGGGTTACGAGCATTTTATGCTCAAGGAAATTTATGAACAGCCGAGATCAATCCGCGATAGTATGCGCGGTAGGCTGAATGTCAAAAGCGGGATAGTATCGCTGGGTGGAATTATAGAATACCAGCAGAAATTGATTGCTGCCAAACGAATAATCATCGTGGCCTGTGGTACTTCATGGCATGCCGGCCTGGTAGGTGAATACCTGCTCGAAGAACTTGCAAGAATTCCGGTTGAAGTCGAATATGCTTCTGAATTTCGTTATCGTAATCCGATTATCTACGAAGATGATGTGGTTATAGCCATCTCGCAATCCGGAGAAACTGCAGACACACTCGCTGCCATTGAACTTGCCAAATCGAAAGGCGCCACTATTATAGGGATTTGTAACGTAGTCGGATCATCCATTGCCAGGGCAACCCATGCTGGTTCTTACACCCATGCCGGCCCCGAAATCGGGGTAGCTTCGACAAAGGCATTTACCGCGCAGGTAACATTGCTTACCCTTATGGCACTGATGATCGCCGACCGAAAGGGAACTATTTCAAAGTCAAGATACCATCAGATTATCAACGAACTCGATGCCATTCCTGAAAAGGTAAGGAAAACACTCGAAGTTAACGACAAGGTGATCGAAATTGCCAAAATCTTTAAAGATTCAACCAACGCCCTCTACCTCGGAAGAGGATATAATTTCCCGGTAGCCATGGAGGGTGCCCTCAAGCTGAAAGAAATCTCATACATACATGCTGAAGGATATCCGGCTGCTGAAATGAAACATGGCCCGATTGCCCTGATTGACGAAGAGATGCCGGTCGTTATAGTAGCCACAAACAAAGGCACCTATGATAAAGTTGTTTCCAATATTCAGGAGGTAAAGGCGCGCAAAGGTAAAATTATAGCCATTGTAACCGAAGGGGACGAAACCGTAAAAGCCCTGGCTGACCATATTATTGAAGTACCTGAGACAGAAGAAATGTTGGTTCCGCTGATTGCTACTATCCCGTTGCAGTTGCTGGCATATCAGATTGCAGTTATGCGAGGTTGTAATGTTGACCAGCCCCGTAATCTGGCGAAGAGTGTGACGGTGGAATAAGCCGGTTTTATTAAAAAGCCCTTTTATTAGAATGATAAAAGGGCTTTTTTAATGCCTGATAAATCCGTATTCCGTTTACTTTTTCAACTCTTCCAAAGCCCTGAGATAGGTTTTATCCGTTTTCAGAAAAATTGGATAAAATCCCTTTTCATCAAATAAATTGCGGGCAACCAGAGCCTTTATCAGATTCGAAATTTCATTTCTCGAAAAAGCGATTCCGGCCTGATCGGGTTTAATTTCATTTTTTGTACCGAAATCAACAAAGTTCTGAAAAACGGCCGGGGTAATGATAAACTGCCTGTCAAAATCGTCAAAATTCTTATAACTATTCAGCGTTTTCCGGTAACGATCGGTATAATCAAAGGCAAACTGATACACCAGGCCCTTATTCATAATGGCATTGTAGTAGGCATACTTCACGTTTTTCTCAATCGGGAGAAAGACATCGGGCATAATGCCACCTCCGCCATAAACTACCCGGCCTCCCGGTGTGGTATAGCGAAGGGAGTCGTTGAACTTAATGCTATCCTGGTTTTCGAGTTCACCATGTGCCATGCGGTTATACAACTCATCGCCATATTCGCCTGCATGTCCTTTTGTATATGGCTTCTGGATGCTTCTTCCTGTAGGTGTATAATATCGTGCCACGGTAAGTCTTATGGCGGAACCATCGGGCAACGAAAGCTGTTCCTGAACCAAACCTTTTCCAAACGAACGACGCCCAATGATGATGGCCCTGTCGTTATCCTGGAGTGCCCCTGCCACGATCTCGCTCGATGAAGCAGAACCCTCGTCAATCAGAACTGCCAGTTTCCCTGTCTCGAAAAGCCCTTTTCCTGTTGCATTTGCAATCTGACGGGGTCTGTTGATGCCTTCAGTATAAACGATCAGCTTACCGGCGGTAAGAAATTCATCGGCTACATTGATGGCAGCCTGCAGATAACCGCCTGAATTGCCCCTTAGATCGAGAATGAGACTATTCATCCCTTTTGATTTCAGGGTGATCAAAGCCTGACTAAGCTCCTCAGCAGTTGTTGCTGAAAATTTCGATAATTTGATGTAACCGGTAGATTTTTCAGGAATAAAGGCTATGTCAATACTGTAGGTTGGGATAACGTCGCGGGTCAGTTCAAACTTCAGCAATTCCTTGACACCACGGCGATAAATGCTAATGTTGACTTTGGTACCACGCTCTCCTTTTAGCACCTTCATCACATCGTTGTTGGTGACTTTTACCCCGGCAATGAGTTTGTCCTCAACTTTTATGATGCGGTCGCCGGCAAGGATCCCGGCTTTTGCAGATGGCCCGCCAGGTATGGTATTGATGATGTACACCGTGTCCTTCTCAAGCCTGAACTGTACACCAATCCCATCAAAATTACCAAGCAGGGGGTCGTTTACCTCATTAAAATCTTCGGCCGGAATAAATTGTGAGTGCGGATCAAGATCGGCCAGAATGCCTTCGATGGCTGAGCGGTTGAGTTCATCCACATTCACGGAATCAACATAATCCTGCCTGATGTATGAAATAACATCATTAACCGGGTCGTATTTTTGCGATTTCAGGCTCTGAAGCAGCGGACTATTGACAGAGGAATTTCTAACAAGAGTAGCCCCGAGGAAAAATCCGGCAATGAGCACGAGGGCAAAAGCAATAGGCAGGTATATTGAGAATCGTTTGTTGTTATACATAGTTGAAGTAGAAAATTGTGTGCAAAGTTAACGAATAATCAAACTTTAAGTTGTCAGATTTTACAAGGATAGTGTTAATAAAAAACAAAATTCAGCAGGGTTTTATTTTCAGGATAAAACACGGTCTGCGAACTGCTGAAATTGAACCATAACTTCATAAATAATTGTTCGAAAATGTCAAATTACAATATGTTAAAACGTTTTAAAGTCAGCTTATTGAATAGCCTTGCGTGCCTTTAGTATATATTTTGCTGTATCAAGCGGGCTGATCCCTTTATAGGGACGAATTACCCCCTGATCATCCGTGCATTCCCGATAGCCTGAGAAATGTGTAGAAATTCTGGCTTTCCCACCCGAGCGTGAACTCAGTTTAACCGGAAAGTCGAGAGATGTTGCAAGCGGCAACTCTCCGGTTAGTTTAAACCGGCCATTGTGAATTGTTGGTGAATCGATACTGCCGCGCATCTGGGTAATGTCACCTGCTATAATGCCAAGCAAATCTTCCGGTGCTTCTATTTTATAGCGGATCATCGGCTCAAGCAAAGTCGTTCCGGTATTCACCAGCCCATTCATGATTCCCATTGGGGTGGCAACAACAAAATCGCCCGGCCTTGAATGCATTGGGTGGTCTTCCCCTTCAATCAGGGTTATGTGCACATCGGTAACCTCCCAGCCCTTTATCCCTTGCGAGAGAGAGCCCTTTATGCTGCGTTCAACCTCATTCTGGTATTTCTGTGCCACATCATTTACAGAAACAATACTTTGATAAACTATTCCACTGCCCCTTCTGCCGGGCTCTATCCGGAACTTTAAAATAGCCCAGCAAGGCTTGGGCATCCAATACTGAACAAAACCTTCGCCTGATTTAGAAGGTGTCTCCAGATAAACCACGGTTGGGTTCTCAAATTTTGCTTCAACACCAAACCTATCAGCCAAAATACGTTCAAGTACCTCCATCTGAATCCACCCCATAACTTTTACCTGGAGCTCTGATTCTTCGCGTATCCACTCAAATTCCAGAGCGGGATCTTCTTCCGAGAGCTCTTGCATGGCCACAGCAAGTGCCGGATAGTCTTTACTATTCAATGCCTTAACCTGAGCCACAATTAAGGGATTTTGCAATTTTACGCCGATCGGAATATCTGCATCTGAAATACCGAGCAAATCCCCGACACGGGCATTTCTGAGTCCGACCAGTCCGGCAAGGTTGCCAGCCTCCACCTTTCCAATGTCTTCGAATTTTCCGGGAAGAACCCGTAACACTCTGGTTACCTTTTCTTCAATGCCCTGTGTTGAATTGAATACAACTTCACGGTTACTGACAGAGCCCTGATACAGACGCACATAGGAAATCTTTCCCATGATTTTATCGTGCCCGATACCATAAACCAATGCCGACAGTGGTTTCAAGTAATCACCGCGGGAATCGGGAAAATATCTGACAATGAAATTCAACAATTCTTCGATTCCAAGCCCCATTTTGGCAGAACCCAATAGCAGCGGATAAACCTTACATTTTTGAATCAACTGCGTTAATTGTCGATCCATTTGTGCAAAAACCGGTTCTTTTCCGTCCAGATAGCTGTTGAGCTGAATTTCATCAGTTTCTACCACCTGCTCAACCAGCAGGGGAAGCACATAATCGATGCTCCACAGGCTTTGAAGAGATACCTCAATTTCGCCTTTGTTACTTATATTCTGAAAAGAAGTTGGGAGAATACCCAGATCATTTTCAATTGCCCGTAAAACAGAAGCTGTATCTGCTCCCATACGGTCAATTTTATTGATAAAGAACAGAACCGGAATGCGTTGATCGCGTAAGGCATACCAGAGTGTTTCAGTATGCGCCTGTACACCCTCCACGGCAGAAATAACCAATATAACGCCATCGGGAACACGCAACATTCGCTCAACATCGGCTGAGAAGTCAACATGGCCTGGGGTATCAATAAGGTTAATGCGGGTATTCTTCCATTCAAATGATGTATGAGACGAACTGACGGAAATACCACGTTCTTTCTCTACCGGCAGGAAATCCGTTTGTGCAGTTCCCCGGTCAACATTTCCTGGTTGGCGGGTTTGCCCGGACAAATACAAAAACTGCTCGGTAATGGTGGTTTTGCCGGCGTCGGCATGAGCCACGATGGCAATATTGCGGATGGGGATTTGCACTCAGGAAATTGTTTAGCGGGCAAAGTTAGGAAATCAGTGTATTTGAATTGCTTATTCTTGAAAATCTAAAAATCCCCTGAAGGTTTAAATATCAGTAAGGGTTTTGCTTTGTACCCCGTCCCGGCGGATATTGCTGTAATACACAGCATCCGGGTAGTGTATCCCTAATAAATTATCCCCGGCAGGGTATAACTATTTTTTAAAAACAGAAGATTCAACCCGAATAATTCACAAATCTATAACCTAATAGTGTGAATTTTTCTGGCGACAAAGAAAAACTAAAATTTTGGTGTACTTCGTTTCCAAAATTTAATTTTTTCTAAGTCGGGGTTAACCTGCATTATACCAGTATATTAAATGAAGTTTATGAATTATGCAGGTCAAGATGCATTCTTATTTTCCGAAAGCCTAATCGCCACAAAAACACAATAAAACCCAGAAAAACCAGGATTAAAATCAGCGATAATCCAGGAGCTGATCCGGTTGAACCTGCATACCAGAAAAGTATAAAATCATAGATTCCGTGTGCTATTATTGCATAGATCACGCTTTTTGCAAGGTTTATGGTTGTACTCGTATTGTTGAACCGGGCCATTGAAAAGTAAAAGCCCATAATAACGCCAAACAAGGCATGTGCGGGAACTGCCAGTATGGCCCTCATGATGCCAACCCCTATGCCGTGTTCTGTAACATATAGAATATTTTCGAAGCAGGCAAAGCCGAGAGAGATAAAAACGGCATACACAATACCATCAAAATATTCGTTGAAGTTACGGTTCTTCCAAATTATCAAATAGAGTAAAAGGAACTTAAATAGTTCTTCAGGAATGGCCGCCCAAAGGAAAGCCCTGACCAGGGCGTAGGTAAAAATATTGTTCAGGGGTGCATTGAATCCATCGAAAGCGGCTAATACCAGCAAAGTGAGAATAGCTGAAAATACCCCACCAATAAAAGCCTTTAGTAATAGACCAAGGGGCTCTTTTTCATACATGTCGCGAAAATATATATAAGCCAGTATAACGATTACCGGGAATACAGAGATGGTAATAAGCAGCATATTGAAGTTAGAATTATCCTGTAAATATAAAGAAAGATGAACATCAAGAATGGATTTTTGCTGAAATTCGAAAAGTGATATAACGTAGGTTCCTGTTTCAATGTCAGATTTCCACATCTGACCACCTTAAATCCCCAATAAACTTCGTAAAAAGCTGTGATTCTCAGATAAGCGATGAATTTCTGAATTTTCCCCCGTCACTAATGATATAAATTATAGAGTAATACCGTTGCTTATAAAAGAAGAATGAGTATTATTGTTTTTTAAAGTACAGTTTTATTCGGCCCGACTCTGACATTGGTTAAAAATGCCGGATCCTGGCTGAGTTAAGCAATAAAATCAAAAGAACCGGCGGATGCGCTAATAATCGTACTAAATTCACCATTATGAAGAAACTAATTTACCTCTCACTGTTCGCGATTTTCATGATATGCCTTGTAAAACAGGCAGATGGATGTACCATCATAGCTGTAGGTAAAAAAGCCAGCAAAGATGGCTCTGTGATTGTATCACATACCGATTGTGGCGACAATTCCCGTTTTAAGGTAATGCACGGACAGAAATATCCGAAAGGTGCTATGGCGCCGGTTTACTGGGGTTTGCTGGACGTCAGACAGCCACTTGATAGCATGGGCAGGATAATCGGCTATATTCCGCAGGTGGAGCAGACTTATACCTATATCCGGTCGGCTTACTCGCATATCAACGAGTTTCAGCTTGCCATTGGAGAAAGCACCATGAGCCAGCGCGAGGAATTAAAAATAAAGCGCGAAGAAAGCAAGCAGATTATGACCGTTGAACAGGCGCAGATTTTTGCCCTGGAGCGTTGCAAAACAGCCCGCGAAGCCCTTACCCTGATTACTCAACTGCTCGATACATACGGTTTTTTGCCTTCGTGTGTGGATGAGTCAGAATGTCTGGCCATTGCCGACCCCAATGAGGTATGGATACTGGAGATTTTCAGCGTAGGACCAGGCTGGGAACCAGGCAAAGGGAAGCCCGGAGCTATCTGGGCGGCACAGCGTTTGCCCGACGACCATGCCACACTTATTGCCAACTGGAGCATTATCAAAGAGATAAATCTTAAGGACAAGGCTAACTTCAGGGCTTCTTCCAATTATATGAGTGCCGGAATAGAGCATGGCTGGTACGACCCTTCTTCAGGTAAGCCCTTTGTATGGCAGGATGTTTATGCACCAATTCCCCGCGAATGGGCAACCTCACGCCTTTGGATGTTTTACAGTAAATATGCGCCCGGTATCAAGGACATGCCCGACCGAATGCTGAAATCGCCTTTCGATACTCAAAATCCATATATCCAGTATGTTGAACCCTTGAGCCTGTATCCTTTTTCCTGTATCCCTGCTGAAAAAATCAGTGTTCAGGATGTAATGGCCATGCAGCGCTCAACCTTTGAAGGAACTATTTATGATATGTCGAAACATCCGGCTTATTATATCCCTGACGGAAAGGGCGGAATGAAGTACAGCAATATGGCAACCCCTTTCCCGACAAGGAACCTTCGCGAATTGCTTGGTATAACCTGGCGGCGCAATGTTGCACGGGGTGGTTACGGCATGGTGGCCCAGTTGCGTTCGTGGTTGCCCGACGAAATTGGCGGAGTTTACTGGGTTTACCTCGATAATCAGGCAGTAGGGCCATACCTGCCGGTGTATTGCGGTGTTCAGCAAATGCCGGAATCCTACACCACTTTTAATCCCGACGAGTTCGACGATGCAAGTGCCAAATGGACCTACGATGAGGTTGATAATCTGCTTTACCTGAACTGGCAGGAAGGGTTTAAAATTGTGAAGGCAGAGCAAACTGCATTGGAGGGAAGTTTTTTTACTGAAATGGAATTGGAAACAGATGTAATACAAACCATGTTAAAAGAAGACCGCGTAAAAGCGCTTCAGGCAATTACGGCTAAAGTTGGGGAAAAGGCAAATCGCAACGTGGAAGCCTACAGAAAGTTGCGTAAGACTCTGCTTACTAAATTCACAAATAACCGGCAGGGGATTAATTTTCAATGATGATTTGCCGGACTAAAAGACCGGTTGGCTTCCCGGCTTATTGATAAATTACTAAAAAAGAAACCGGAAAACCGGAAGAAATGAATAAATTGCAGGAAATTAGACTGGAATTAATCTAACAGCTCCCTAACGGTCTTTAAAAGAATAAAATCATAACTATGACCAATAACGGCCACAAAATGCCACTTTCCGTGCTTTTTCTAGCGTTTCTGTTGATTTTTACCGGAATTGGAGGTATATATGGAGGTTATTCACTAATTTCAGCTTCGGATGGCAGTAAAATGCAGATGAGTACGGATATCCTTGGCAACAGTCCATTCAATACCTTTATGCTCCCGGGTATTATTCTTTTTCTCTTTAATGGAATACTGCCGCTTCTGATAGTCTGGGGACTCTTTGCCAAACCGCCCTGGCAGTGGCCTGAATTAATAAATCTTTACCATAAACAGCACTGGTGCTGGACTTTTTCGCTGTATTATGGTTTCGTACTTATTATCTGGATTAATGTCCAGATAATGATGTTGGGATTTTCTTCTATGCTTCAACCTGTTTTTGCCTTAACAGGGGCCTTAATTTCTATCCTTACACTCTTCCCGGCAGTTTTTCATTATTACAGAAAGCACCTATAGAAGCTGCAAGCTACAGGCCTAAAGTAAAATGTCAGAAATTTCATTCAGTTATTTCTTCGTTGTAGCGCACCGTGCCTGCATCAGAAGGTAAGACGCAGGCCAACATCGTGTTGGCCCGCCCGCCCGGCCAACAATTACTACCCATTACATCCATGTGGCCAGTCGGGTAGGCAGTTGGCAAAGTAACCGTAAGTCAGGAGTCGCAAATCGTTGGTTATAAGCAAGTTGAATGAGGGTCGAAGTAGGAGGTAAGTTTTGGATAGAAAATATAGACCTATTTAACCACCAAAGCTACCCCATGAAACAGATTGGATATTTGTCAGATATTGGAAATTAGATATTGGAAATTAGAAATTGGAAATTAGACATTAGACATTAGACATTAGACAATTAGATATTAGAAACTCCTCACTCACCCCCTCAGGTTGATCTGCTCCAGTCCCGGAATATCAAGAAGCAGGATATTCTTATCTTCAAGTCTTATCAGCCCTTCCTTCTCGAATGTTTTCAGCAGTTTTACAGTACTTTCAGTCGAGAGGCCGGCAAAGTCGGCAATGTCTTTACGGCTCAGGTATGGGAAAACCTCTTCCAGGCTAATTTGTTCTTTTTGCAGGTATAGCAGTGCTCCGGCCAGGCGACCATTCATTTGTTTGTACATCAGATCGTGAATTGAAACATACAACTTACTATCCTGTTCGCAGTAGCGGTTAATGATGTTATAAGCGAAGTTCCCATTCCCTTTTATAAGACTTGTAACGGCCTCCTTTTCAATCAGGCAGGCGGTAGTTTCGCGCAAGGCAACTACAGAATAGTTATAGGTATGGTTGTTAAAAGCCACTGAAAGCCCCACAAATTCCCCTCCCTTGATCAGTCTCAGGTTGAAGTTGCGGATGGCATCGCCTTCAACGTATTGCTTGGCAAGCCCATCCATCACAAACAACACACTCGAGGCAAATGCGCCTTGCTTGGTCAGATTTTCGCCTTTTCGGAAGATAACCCTGGTTTTGCTGTTGCGGGCAAGTTCAATTTCTTCGGGTAACAGGTTACGGAAACAAGGGGCATCTATATTGCTAAAGGAGCAGTCGTCGGGAGGGATAAAAGTTTTCATGGCTGGGGCGTTTGTTCGCAAAGATAATGATTTGGCCAGATTTCGGATTTCAGATTTCGGATTTCAGATTTTTTATCCTACCTCTGACTTCTGACTTCGGATTTCGGATTTCGGATTTTTTATCCTACCTCTGACCTCTGACTTCTTACTTCTGACTTCTTACTTCTGATTTCAGATTTCGGATTTTTTATCCTACCTCTGACTTCTGACTTCGGATTTCGGATTTCGGATTTTTTATCCTACCTCTGACTTCGGATTTCGGATTTCGGATTTTTTATCCTACCTCCTACCTCTGACCTCTGACCTCTGACTTCAGATTTCAGATTTCAGATTTGTTATCTTACTTCTTACTTCTATCATCTGGCATCGTGATCCTGATATGTACATTCTTGCATATTTTTTAATTATTTTGTACCTTTGATTCTGATAAACCCCAAAAACTACTTTTATGAAAAAATATTCTACGCTGATCATTGTTTTATTTATGATGGCTTTGCAGTCCCTCGGACAGTGCGTTCCAAATCCGGCTTATACCCACTCAGGAATATACCCCGACAGTGCAACCGGCTTACCTCCGGCAGTGGCTACCTATGAATACAATGCCGTATTTACAGCGGTAATTCCTGCAGATACCATTGTTCCTCCTTTGCCCCAACTTAACATTGACTCAATCGGGGTTGCCCAGATAACCGGACTGCCAGAAGGGTTTCAGGCGATTCCCAGCCGGCCATCAGGCTATTGGCTTGGAGGTACTTCAGGATGCATGCTTATTACCGGAACCCCAACCGAGGCTCAGGTAGGCGTTTATCCGTTAAATATTACCGTCGTGGGATACCTGGGCGGTTTAGGCCTGCCCTTTCCTTATGAAATCACTTATTACAGCATAACGATACTTCCAGCCTCAGCATATGGCATTGAGGAACAGGGAAGTAACGATAATATCAGGATGAAAGTTTTCCCCAATCCTTTTACGGGACTTTTTTTACTCGATTATTATACTGAGGAGCCGGGTAGCTACGAATGCCTTATTTATGACGCAATGGGCAGGCTTTTGCAATCGGAAATCATTGTCTCGGCCAAAGGACAAAATTCCCGGAGCATTAATGGTTCTAACCTTGAACCTGGAATTTACTTTTGCAGGCTCAGGTACCCGGAAAAGAATTTCTCTGCGACAGTCAGGCTGATAAAACGCTAACTCAAAAGTTACACTTATTATCTTAATCAATAACCAAAACTTATGGTTATCCGGTTTCTGTTACTCTGCTTTTTCTCAGCTGCAGGTTTTGGACTTGCTCAAAATCCGGTTGTTTCAGGCCGTGTGATTGATGCTTCTACGGGTGAGTCTCTTCCGGGAGTGAATATATTTTATGGCAAGCAGCAAGGCGTAACAACCGACACTTCAGGATTTTATACTATTGTCGCCAAAGAAGGAAAGATTAGAATACAATACCGGTTTATCGGATATAATACCGTAGTTCAGGAACTCAATCTTCAGCGTGGAGAAAATAGAAATCTCAACATTTCAATGGAAGAGCAGGCCAGGCTGCTTAACGAAGTAGTTGTCAGTGCCTCACGATATGAGCAGAAGATCTCAGATGTAATTGTTTCTATGGAGGTATTAAGTTCGGCTACAGTAGAAAATACCCATACAGTTTCTATTGAAACGGCCTTGCAACAGGTGCCTGGGGTAATGTTTCTCGACGATCAGGTTAGCATACGCGGCGGCAACGGTTACAGTTATGGAGTGGGATCGAGGGTGTTGCTGCTGCTGGATGACCTGCCCATGCTGACCGGTGGGGGCGGAGAAGCCAAATGGGATTTTGTACCACTCGAGAACCTGAGCCAGATCGAAGTGCTGAAAGGTGCATCTTCAGCACTTTACGGTTCATCTGCGCTCAATGGCGTCATCAATATCCGTACGGCATATCCGGGCATAAATCCTGAAACCAGCATAACGGCTTACAGCGGGGTTTATGGAAATCCGAAGCGTGCCGAAATTGCATGGTGGGATAAACAGCCATACTATTCGGGGCTAAGGATCTCAGACAGCCGCAGAATAGGCAATTTCGACCTGGTAGGCGGCGCCAATGTGCATTCCGATAAAGGTTATCGTGAAAACGAAAATGAAAAATACATCCGGTTCAACCTGAATACCCGTTACAGAAGCAAAAGAATCAATGGTTTGGCAGCAGGCATCAACTCGAATTTCATGTTCAGCGAAGGGGGTAATTTTCTGCTCTGGCTCAATGGCGACTCAGGTGTTTACAGGGCTTCGCCGGTTTTTGACCAACGTTTCAGGAATACCCGCTTTAATCTTGATCCCCATATTACCTACTACTCAGAGAATAAAAGCCGGCATACCTTAAAAGGACGTATCTATCAGGTTACTTACGACGGCGATTCCCTCCATAATTACGATGACTCTTACTATGCTGAATATCAGTATCTGAAGCATTTGGAGAATAATTTGTCGGTAACTTTCGGATCCAGTGTCACTTATATTCAGTCGCGCTCGAATCTTTTTGGGAATGAAAAACATATTGCAAACAACCAGTCTATCTATTTTCAGGCCGAAAAACGGCATCTTAACTGGCGGTTTTCATTAGGTGGGCGTTATGAATGGCAATCCATTGGTGGTAACCGGCAGGAATCGAAGCCATTGATGCGTGCCGGGATCAATTATCAAGCTGGAAAATATACTTTTTTGAGAACCAGTTTCGGGCAGGGATTTCGTTATCCCACCATAGCTGAAAAATATGCAGCTACCGAAGTAGGGGCACTGAAGATTTTTCCCAACGATACCCTGAAACCCGAATATGGCTGGAATGCCGAAATGGGTGTAAAACAGGGTTTTGCCCTTGGTGGGATACAGGGTTATGCCGATGCAGCATTGTTCTGGACAGAATATGAAAACATGATTGAATTTACTTTCGGACAGCATTACCCGCCCGAAATCACAAAACCGACCCTGATCGATTTCTTTAAATACACGGGCTTCAAAGCCTACAATATTACCAACGCCCGAATTGCCGGATTCGAAGTTAATCTTATCGGAAAAGGCGGTGCAGGCCCGGTCTCCTACAGTTTTAATGTGGGCTATACCTATACAAATCCGGTGGATAAGGATTTCGGGAAACACGAAAACACCGCTTCCACCAGTAAAAACATCCTGAAATACCGATTTTATCATAACATTAAAATCGGGGCCGATGTATCGTACAAACAATTTTCAAGTGGTTTAAATGTTGATTATCACAGTTATATAATCAACATAGACCTGGCGTTTGAAGACTCGCTGAGGGTAAACGGGGTAGGACTCCCCATTTTTATCCTGCCGGGATTACATGAGTACCGTAAAGTCCATAACACCGGAGATGTGCTGATAAACTGGCGGTTTGCCTGGCAACCGGCAAAAAAGCTGAAAATTTCGTTTTTCATCAACAACCTTTTCAACCGCGAATATATGACCAGGCCGGCTGATGTGGGACCTCCCAGAACCTTTGCAATGCAGGTTACAGTAAAATTCTGAAAGTGTTCAGATCTGCCATTCTATGAGCGGTTTCCCGACCGAAACAGATTTCTCATGAGTGCCTATGAATATGCCAAAACAGCCATTCAACAGTCCTTGTTAAACGTTTGATCTTATCATTGAAGGGAAAAACACCTTCCCGGTTCTTCCTCAACAAATAACTTAAGCAACCTCAACTGCGGACTTGTGTAAGGCAAAGCCTGTTTTCTTGCAGGGTATTTTCAGCTGGTGTAATTTTGCCGCATCAACAAACCGAAAAATGAAACAGACAATAAATACCTCCTGGAACGGCAATATGCAATTCGATGCACTCGTTAGCGGACACCATGTAATTATGGATGCCAGCCCCGATGTTGGAGGAAGTGACGCTGGCCCCAGGCCAAAAGCATTGATGCTGGCTTCGCTGGCAGGTTGCACCGGAATGGATGTTATCTCAATTCTGAAAAAAATGCGTGTTGAACCGAAGACCTTTAACATTAAAATTGAAGCCGAACTTACCGAAGAGCATCCAAAACATTATAACGGCATGCACCTGATCTACGAGTTTTCCGGCGAAGGACTTGACATGGACAAACTGAAAAAAGCTGTTGACCTTTCACAGGACCGCTATTGCGGAGTATCAGCAGTGTATAAGAAAGCGATGCCGATGACTTATGAAATTCGAATAGTAGAATAGTGGAATGTTGGAATGATGGAAAGATGGAATGATGGAATAGTGGAATGATGGGATGATGGAAATATGGAATGATGGAATGATGGTCCTTCGACTTGGTTCGACTACGCTCACCAACTACCGCTCAGGAACTTTGATGGAATAATGCGGAGCGAAACAAAGTCCCGCAGGCTATAACAGATCCACTCTAATATTCCAATATTCCATTCTTCCAAAACTCAATAATCCCAATAAACTTAAAATTAATCTAAAACTTCAAATAAGATGTTGTACACAAACCTTCACCACCTGTTAACTGCTTCTGATCACCAGAAGCTTATCAATGAGCACGAAAACGTAATGATCTGCTGCGGGCGTATGGGCCCGATGTGTATTCCGGTCTATGGAATTATGGAAGACCTCGAAAGCGAATATGCCCATGTTAAATTTGCCGATATGGAATTTGACAATCCTGAAGCTCATGTAATCCGCAATGTGCCAGAGGTTCGCGGCTTTATGGGAATTCCGTTTACCATGTACTACAAAAACGGAAAGCTTGTTAAAGCGACTTCAAGCATTCAGAGTGCAAACCAGGTAAAGACCATCCTTGAAAAAGAGTTTGTACCTGTAACTGCCGGTTAATCCGGAATAATGGAATGATGGTCCTTCGACTTGGTTCGACTGCGCTCACCAACCGCCACTCAGGAACCATGATGGAAAGATGGTCCTTCGACTTGGTTCGACTACGCTCACCAACCACCGCTCAGGAACCATGATGGAATAATGGAATGATGGAATACAGTCTGGTGGCTGGCGGGGAACTATTATTCCTTTGGCATTCAGTGAACTGTTAAGTGATGTTCAACCCTTCCAGGGGCTAAACCTCACGCCCTTAGGACAAAAACAAATGCATCAATATTCCAACATTCCAATAATCCATTCTTCCGCAGCTTAAAAAACCCAAATATCTCAAGAAACTAACAATGACTGACCCAACTCATTTCAATGCTATCGTAATAGGTGGAGGGCCGGCAGGATTGACTGCCGGCATCTACCTTTCACGTGCCCGTTTAAGCACCCTGATCGTGAGCGATGGTATGCCTGGTGGACAGATGGTTCTTACGCATGAAATAGCCAATTATCCGGGTGTCGAAAGCATCTCAGGATACCAGCTTTCGAACATCATGAAAAAACAGGCTAAAAATTTTGGCTGTGTGATAAAAAGCAATACTTCGGTCGAAAGTCTGAACCTTACCGGCGAAATCAAAGAAGTAACCCTTTCAGATGGAATAACTTACACCGCCGATTCAGTAGTTCTGACTCCCGGTGGACGTTCACGGACACTGAATATGCCCGGTGAAGCCCAATTCAAGGGGCAGGGTATTTCCTATTGCGCTACCTGCGATGGTGATTTCTTTACCGGAAAGGAGATTGTAGTGGTTGGTGGTGGAAACTCTGCCCTCGAAGAAGCAGTTTCGCTTACAAAATACGCGACCAAAGTAACCATCGTACACCAGTTTGATAATTTCCAGGCATTTGAGTATGCCGTGGAAGAGGCAAAAGCCAATCCGAAAATCCACTTTATGATGGAATCGTCCATCATAAGGTTTAAGGGAGATGAAAAGTTGTCGGGCGTAGATATTAAAAACCTTAAGACCGGCGATGTGCAAAACTTCCCGACCGATGGGGTGTTTATTTTCATAGGTTATGTTCCCAATACCGAATTTCTGAAAGGCCTGGTCAATATGAATCAATCGAATGAAATCATCGTAGACAGCGATATGCTGACCAGCATACCGGGCGTTTTTGCTGCCGGCGATTCCATCGTAAAACGCTACCGGCAGGTTACCACTGCGGTTGGCGATGCTACCGTTGCTGCACTTGCAGCTTCAAACTATATTCATCAACAGAAAACCAAACATCTACACGAATCCTTAACCCATTAATATGTCAACCGGAATTATTGTTGCCCTTGCTTTGCTTGCTTTATTTGGAGCTTACATGTTTTACTCATTCCGAAAGATGAAAAATATGGCCGCTGTAGCAGAAAGCGAAAAAATACTGACCCTTACCGATAAGAATTTTCAGGCTCAAACCAAAAAGGGCCTGGTTATGGTCGATTTCTGGGCAGATTGGTGCATGCCATGCAAGGTAATGGGCCCCGTATTGAATGAGCTTGCAGAAGATGAAAACTTTAAAGCCTCGGTTGCCAAACTGAATGTTGACCATTTTCAGTCAATTTCACAACAGCAGGGTGTAAGGGGAATTCCAACGCTTATTCTTTTTAAAAATGGCAAAGAGGTTGACCGCTTTGTTGGGGTTAAGCCGAAAGATTTTCTAATAAAACAGGTTGCTAAGCATGCCTGATTCCAATAAATTTTAACATTGAAAACTATGAAAACAAGACTCCTGATGTCAGTTATCTTAATAACGACCAGCCTTTTTTCAACAGCACAGAAATCAAATATGGAAAAACCTGCAGTAATGATTGAAAACGAAAGTCGCTATGGATTTAGCGAAACAGTTGACTTTTTATCGAAAGCCATTGTTGAAAGTGGTTGGAAAGTCACTATAATTCATGATTTGCATGAAACCATGAAGAAAAACGGTAAAGAAGTGATGCCTGTAAAGGTGATCGAATTGTGCAACCCAAATCATGCCTTTCAGATTCTGTCGAAGGATGAATACCGGAATGTATCACCCATGCTGCCTTGCCGGGTTTCGGTTTATGAAAAGGCAGATGGCAGAACGTATGTATCACGCATGAATGCCCCTGCTTTTGCTGGAATGATTGGCGGTGAGGCAGCTCAAACTATTGTCAGAGCGTTTAATGAGACGGAAGAAATGCTGAAGATGGTGCTGAATTAGTACGATTGGAGAAATTGAAATTCCTGAAAGCAAAGCCGGTGAAGAAAGCTCCTCACCGGCTTTGTTTTTTATTGTGAAACAATGTCAGGGCGCAATCACACCGATATATGATGCAGAATTATTATCGAGGATAGTCATATCTGAAGTGTCAATAATTCCGTCCCCATTCACATCAGTGGCCAGATAACCTGATAAATAGAAGGTTGCATCATTGTCAACCGGGGTCATATCTGCTGAATCTACCACGCCATCCTGATTTACATCGCCTCCGTAAATTACAAATACACCCGATATCGGTTTGAGATTGTTCCCGAATGCCTGGGATGCAGCGGTGGTAAAATTATAACTGACTGAAGTCCCACTGAACGAAACCGGGCTGCTATTCCAGGTTTCAAGGCTGTTGCGGTGCTTTATAACGATGAAGTAGTCCGAGGACAGCGATACAGGGATGCTCAGTTGTGCCGTACCATCCGTATGAAGGCCAGTAGTATAAGGTCCACCGGCCGTTGCATAGGGTTCTGTGGCATGGTGCAGCTCAACCACGATCTCATCCGCTATATTATCCGGATACCGATCACCATTTTCATCCTGAGCTTTGTTCATACCGGTTTCGTTAAACAGGCCCTCCATAAACAGTGTAAGGTTAAGCGTCCGGTCCGGAGCAGCCGACTGGAAAAGGGTTACTTCAACCGAGGCAAGGCCTGAAACACTGACTGTAATAACTGCACTCCTCGGAGTTTCAGAAACATTTTCTTCATAAGAGGCAGTAATGATTCCATTACCGCTCCCCGAAGGGCTTACACTGCACCAAGGTTGATCAGATGTAGCAGTCCATCCCGAATTGGATTCAACCGAAAAAATTACTGAACCTGCGGTTGCACCGACATTCTGGGTAGATGGGGTAACTGCAAGTGTTGGCACAAATGTTCCGGTAACCGAAACCTCATCGATATACCAGTTGTCGTATTGGTAAAGATTTCCCGTAACCGTAAATGCAATATAAGTTGTTGAAGTATTGAGGTTACTGGCTATGGTTGTATTGACAACAGTAGCGGGAATGTTGGAAGAGGTTGTGGCAACTGACCATGTTTCATCTGTCCAGTTTATGCCATCGGAGGAAGATTGAACTTTCAACGTAGCCCCTGTTCCGTAAGCATCAAGCATGTGCCTGAAGGACAGGTTCAACAGGGTTTGTCTGGTTGTGTTCAGCGGAGGGATAACCAGGCGTGTACTGGCAGGATTACTGTTCTGCCAGGTTGACATCATTTCAGGGGCACTCCCACCTGCATTCGAAGTATTGGATATACTCCAGTTGGGAATTACTCCTGAGCCTGTGACGCTTGTTGACCAGCATGCGGGGAATCCGGTTCCGCCAAAATTGTCGGAAAATGGAAGGGATACAGAACCACAACTGGTTGTGAACGTTATGTTCTCTCCGTAAACAGTTCCCTGGATGTTGGTGGCATAAGCCCTCAAATGATAAGTGGAGCTGGCAGACAATCCTGAAATTATACTGACAAATGCTCCTGTTCCTGAGCCATCAGTTGTATGAGGATCGGAAAGTGACGGATTAGTAGTTGAACTCCAGCACACGCCTCTGACTGAAATGGGTGATGATCCTTCGCAAAGAACTTCTCCACCCGAAATGGCTGTATTTGCAGTAACTGTAGTAACAGCAGCGGTATTGACACCCGCCGAAGGTTCCAACTGCACATTCAGCAGGAGTGCGTTGTAATCTGAAATCGTTTGATTCGTTAAAATCTGGGTAATATAACAGGGTGCCGAAACCTCAACCGTATAGGTACCTGCTTTTACAGGACGGTAATAATCACCGTGCAGCGATGTGGCGAAAACTTCTGAATTGTTGTTATCGTGGCCGGTTAAGGTAATCTTTGCATTCACCGGCATACCGGTTAACTGGTCGGTAATCAACCCCCGGAAACCATAGGTGGCCTGTTTCATATACAAAATCAGCGACCGGTGATTATAATTCCAGTGGGCCGGAAGTTGAGCCGCGGGCAGAAGTTTTGTGTTGGAAATCTCAATAGTGAATTCGCGGCAATGGTGGAAATAATTCATGTAATCCTGCCGGCCGCCGGCTACTTCGTACCAGTCGTAACCATTGGTAATTCCATTGTCCAGGAAATCCATATAAGATGCGGGGGCGTGCAGATGAACGGTATCAGCATATTCGCGGCTTACAAACTGCCACCAGTCGTCGTCGGCAGAGCGGGTTGCCCAGGTATCCCACGGATAATTGACGACTTCAGCGCCCCCGTGAAAATTGGCTGCAGCCACAAAATCACGCTGCGATGCAAAATTCATAAAGGCTATCGTTTCGGGTTGCCAGGCGTTTCCATCAGGGTGCTCTCCGTTTTCAGGATCGGGATAGTTGCGGTTAAGGTCAACGCCATTTATGTTGTACCGTCTGGCTCCACTCACGGAATTATTGCCCCCGTAATAAGTGCCATCGGGATTGGCCAATGGATTGATGTAGATCTCCATGTTGTTAACCAGATCAGTTGCCTCCGGATTGGTACCGTAATTCTGAAGCAGATATTCAATCAACTGAAGCATAAGCACATAACCCGTTGTCTCATCGCCATGCATGGACGAAGTATAGAGAAATTCAGGTTCGGCCTCATCGGTGGCAACATTGTCAGAGATTTTGGCGACCAGAATTTTTCTGCCACTGGGCAGCGTGGTGATGGTTTGAATCTGGCAAAGATCCGGGTACATGGCCTGAAAATCAGCCATCAGAGTTTCATAAGCCGGATAGGTGGGATAGAAATTCCAGGCGGTTTTTGTGCCTTTCAGCAGATTAACCTGATTCTGCATAATCACACCCGGGCCATCGCCGGGGTGAGGAAGAAACCGGATGTTGTAACCTGAAGCTGAAAATCTTTCAAACTCCCTCCGGTTTGCATATGCCCAGACGGTATCATTTTTATAGTTATCAATGGAGATTTGTCGCGAAATTGTTTTCAGTTCAGCCTTTGATTCAATCCTGAAAAAGAAGTAAGCTTCGTCTCGGTTCCCAAACGGATCGATATTTTTTTGTCCATATCCGCTAAAAAACACGGAAAGGAAAGTCATCAGCAACAAGAATGTTCTGATTTTTATAATGCCGGATTTATTGTTATGAGTCATCGTAGATCAAAAGTATAAAGAAATTTTACGTTTTCAATACTTTTTAAAAAATATTTCTTAAAAATGACCATGCCAATTGAATGATTTAAGGTAAAGGGATGGGCTGTTAAACCAGCCTTTCCTGAAGCCGGTGTTTCCATTCGGGGAAACCGTCAACCATTGCCGAACCCGCACCGTCGTGGCGGATTAACGAAAACAGCATATCCGGTTCCGGGGGCAAATGGTGGTAAGAATTCTTATAATGTTCACGCCCGGTTTCCCTTATGGCTGTGATTATTCTTTCTACCCGTGCATATTGTTGCTCAGCCTGACTTCCGGTCTTATAGAACGACCAGAGGTAAGTGGCGTGGCTGTTGAGCAATTCCCAGCAGAAATGGTTCATGGTTTCACCTTCAATCATGAAGACAAACCCAAAATCGGGCTTCAGGGTAAAGCGGATTTTATAATCAGGTGACTGTTTTGCACCCGCAAGATATTCAATTTGCCTGCGGTTCCTGAGGTCCTGTTTCCCCAGGGAAGCCATCAGTATATCAAGTTCTGTCTGTTTAAAGATATTGCCGTCGCGGTTTTTATCGTCAGGGTACTCAAAAAACTCATCGGCCGTAAAGAGAGACTTATCAGTTTTTATCTTCGGGAGATTGATGAAACGCTGAACCCGGGCATTTTTCACCCCTTCAATCAGCAATTCATTTATTTGTGCGATCTGGGGTGAAGAGGCAATAGTACTGCTTACTTTGTAATCCAGCAGATTGATAATGGCATGTACGTCAAACTTTTTTCTTCCACCAAAAGCCTTTGGAAAAAATGATTTTACCAGGTCGTATTCCGGAATAATCCCGCTGTTTTCGATGGTAAACAGGATGGGTTCATAATACCATTTAAACGATTTTGCAATGTGCACACAGCCTGTTCCGAAATCAGCCTCATTAAAATAGGCCGTGAAGCTTTCGCGGATGGTCTCCTTCACCGGCTCATGTTTTGCAACATTTCCGGAATGCTGATAAGGGCTTTCAACAGCAAGGGTTCCGACGGGCGGGGGCATGTGTGGCGAAGTTTCTTTTGCCACTGGCGCCTTTTTTTGAATGCCTTCCCCAACCATAGAATCTTCAAGCAAAACAAACAAATTGTTGTAATGATAAAAAAAGAGCTGAGGTTCAAGCTTTTTCCAGTCGAGCAATTCAAATTCTATCTGTTTAACCGGATGCCTCAAATGCTGATTCAGAAAGCCGGCTTCATCATTTGAATAGTAATCAATCACATTAAGTTTCACCAGGCTTTCTGATTGATTGTAACTGATAATTTCCACCTTCCAGTAAAATTCCTTACCCGGTTTAAAACGAAGCTTTTCGGGATCGAGTGAAGTAGCCGACATGGGCAGGCTGATTCCGGGTGCAAGAAAGATACTACCTCCCGAAATTAAAATCAGCCGTTGATTGGAGGGTAAAGTCATGGTTTTCCGGTAATTATCGTCAATGGTTTGACAATCAAAGCAAATATAGTCAGTTTGAAAGCCAAAATGCAAAAAAAATCAGCAGTTTTTCAGGTTGTCAGCTAAATCCACCTGATTATTCAAAGAAGTTCTGGCTTCAGGTTCTAACCAGACAGGTGGTCAGGATTCAGATAGTTTCTTTAATACACCAGCCAATTCTTGCCTCGTGGTTATCAGTTGATTGAATATTTCAGGATGAAGCCGCTTAAGGTTGAATAACCTGACTTTACCACCCAACTTCCGTAACCGGATGTAATAATAAAATGAAAACAGGCCGGTCACCGGCCAGGTCAGTGCAATCAACAATGCAGGGAGAAGTTTGACAGAAAATATCAGCAAAACCACAATCAGCAACAAATACCAAAGTTGAAAAAGTACAAAGCTCAGGCCGAAGTTTACCGAACTTTTAAACTGGGGGTCTTTCACTTTACGCGTCAACAGTACAGGTAGTTTATACGGCAGGTAGTTGAAAATCATTCCATAAAGGTGCAATGGCAGCAGAATCAAGGAGAGCATGCCAGATAATGCCATCATCAGACCCGTTGAGGAGGGAGATTCAAATAACTTGTTCTTTAGCTTGTACTTATCCAGAATTTTCTGATAAGTGTTGGTTTGTTCCTGAATCAGGGGCAGATTCAGTTTATTCTGTGTCGCAGCAGTTTCAATCAACCGGATAAGTTCGCGTGAAGCGTTGAAGCGATTTATGCGATTGTCTTTCAGGCCTTTGTCTTTCAGGTAATCAGGAATAAGAATTTCAGTTAAAACGGTGATGGGTTGATAGTATGCTGTATTTTCAACGTGAATCATCACTTTTTTAATGGCGTCAGCCAGATCGTCGCGCAACAGGGCAATGGCTTTTTGCGGATTTTCACGGTACAGATCGTAGTAACCGGCCACTTCAAGCGGAGCTCCGTAATTCAGCAGAAGGTGAGTTCCGGCATTCTGGTAGTGGGTATAGTCGATGCCAATTGGTACTATGTGAATGTTAATACTGAATCCGCTGGTTTCAGCAGCCTGAAAGGCAATACGGCAGATGCCTTTTTTTAATGTCTGAAGATGTTTTATATCGTTGTGCGTGCCTTCCGGCAGAATCCCAATCGGTGTATTGGATTGAAGCACTTGTACCGTCTTATCAAAAATAAAGGAGTTATTCCCCATGGCCTCAATTCCATCGCGTATCCGGTAAACCGGAAAGATTTTCAGGAAGTTAAGTAATTTAGCCAGCCAGGCTTTTTTGAAGATATCGGCCCTGGCCAAAAAAACCACCGGACGGTTGGCAGCAAAAAGCATGGCCAGCGCATCCATCAAGGCATTCTGGTGGTTGGCGGCGAAGATGACCGGAACATTGACCGGAATATTTTCTCTTCCCGTAATGGTAAAACGACGGTAAAAAAGCTTGAAATACAATTTTACCAGCCTGTAAAGCAAGGTATAGCGAATGGATGATTTTGTGATATCCTGCATAAACCTATTTTGAATAACTGGCTACTTTTTCAACCAAACGCACTTTTGACCAGAAGGTGGCTAATCCCAGGCCCGAAAGAATATGCCAGATGCCCCACCAGGCAGCAATAAAGGCCATGCCGCCCATGTGTAATTCGGGAGGAAATATTTTCGGATTGAACAGCAATACCAGTCCCAATCCTGAATTCTGAATGCCGGTTTCAATGGAAATGGTCCGACTGTCGGTCCGGTTAAGCCTGAATGCCCTGGAAAACCAGTAACCGGTCATCAGAGCCATGGCATTGTGAATGAAAACGATGATTAAAATCCAATTGATAAACCGGATAAAATATTCAAAGTTATTCCGGAATGCGAGAATTACAAAAGCCCCGAAAACCAATATGGAAATTTTTTCAATCGGTTTTCGAATCTTTTGGGTGATTTTTGGTAGTTTTTGAGAGAAGATAATGCCTGCAGCCACCGGTAATCCCAATAGAATTATCACCGTCTGAAACATATCGAATGGGTTGATGTGGATTGGCCTCAGCAAGGGGGAAGTGGTGGAATAAAGCCCTCCCCAAAAGGCAAAATTCAACGGGGTGAAAATTACCGCCAATACTGTTCCTGCTGCTGTTAAACTTACTGACAATGCGACATTTGCTTTGGCAACACTGGAGATAAAGTTCGAAATATTTCCACCGGGGCATGAAGCCACCAGCAACATTCCGAATGCAACGGAAGGTGTAATGAAACTGCCTAACAACCAGACAGCGATAAATGTAACAGCCGGTAAAGCCAGAAACTGACTGCTGAGTCCGATGATAATAGCGCGCGGGTTCAGGAAAATATCCTTAAAGTTCTCCCATTTTATTCCCAATGCCACCCCGAACATGATAAATCCGATCGAAATATTCATCAGGTGCAGGCTGGCCTGACTGAAATTCAGCCGGATGGAATCGAGCAACAACAGGTCATCGTGCATGGAAAACAGTTAATAACAGTTTTAGAAGCAGTTGTATTTTCAGGCAGGGACACGACATGTCGTGTCCCTATAACCCGTAACAAGATTCAAAAATAGTTATAATCAGCGAAGAATTAACAATAAAGGGAAGAGCGGTCACATCTGCCCTTCAGTAGAAATCAATATTGTATGATCTTCAAATTCAATTTTATCGCCCGGCCTGAGTTTCTTCCGCTTCTGCAATTCAGTCGTACCGTTCACCTTTACCCGGCCTTCGGTTATATATTGATTTGCTTCCCCGCCGGTTTCAACCAGGTTTAAAAGCTTAAGCAACTGATTTAACTGGATATATTCGTGGGGGGCTTCGAGGGCGAATTGTATCATCTGGTTTATTTTGAGAAGTAAAGATACAGGATATGAGGATACCGTTACGACAAAGCATCACCGAAGTTGGTTATAGGCAAAAGGCAGTTGGCAAGGAAAGTAAAAAGTCTAAAGTCTAAAGTAAAAAGTAAAAAGTAAAAAGTAAAAAGTTAGATTCAATAAATGAAGTTGGCAGTTGGTAATTGGGCATTAGAAATTAGAAATTAGAAATTTGATATTGGCAGTTGGCAATAAGAAGTAGGATAAACCGAAATCTGAAATCCCCAATCCTAAATCCGATATCCGAAATCCCCAATCCGAAATTCAAATTCCTTTTACTTTTATTAAATTTGCCGCACAAATCAAACCATCAGAATGGAAAAGGCCTTTAAACCGACTGAATATAAACTGCAATCCCTGGCAACAGGAAAAATCTTTGAGGATACTGGTTGGATGCTGGATGCACCCGATGAGGAAAAACCATCGTTGATCAGGGCAATTTACGAGAATAAGCAAATTCATATTAAGGATGATTCTTATGGGTTTTACCGTTTTTCTGACTGGCTCCCAATAGGTCACATGCTAAAAGGTTCTTCGGCTCCGGTAACCTATAAGAGCGAAGGTTTGGCCAATGCCATCGGGCTGACCAACCTGTGGATTACCTTCAATGGCTACTGGCCTGAGAAAGGCGCAAAAATGACTACCTGCTCTTTTAAAGAAACTGAAGCCTACTCTGTATGTGGTCGGCTTGATCCTTCACAGAAGCATATTTTGGTGGTCGCTTCGGCAGGCAATACAGCCAGGGCATTTGCCAAAGTATGCTCTGATAACCATATTCCATTATTGCTTTGTGTTCCACACGATTATATCAATGCCCTGTGGTTTGATGCGCCGCTCAATGATTGCGTAAAACTGGCGGTTACCGCGTTCGACAGCGACTATTTCGATGCCATTCACCTGTCGAACCTGGTTGCGCAATGTGAAGGGTTTCTGGCAGAAGGTGGCGCCAAAAATGTGGCCCGCCGCGATGGAATGGGCACCACCACACTCTCGGCAGTGACCACCATTGGCCGTATTCCTGATTATTATTTTCAGGCCGTAGGAAGTGGTACCGGTGCCATTGCCGCCTGGGAGGCAAACCTCCGACTGATCGAAGACGGTCGGTATGGCTCAAACAAAATGAAACTGATGGTTTCGCAGAATGCTCCTTTTCTACCGATCTACAAGGCCTGGAAAGCCGGATCACGCGCCATGCTTTCATACAATGACGACCTGGCCCGCGAACATGTGACCGAGATTGATGCGAAAGTGTTGTCGAACCGGAAGCCGCCCTATCCAATTATCGGCGGGCTTTACGATGCCTTATGCGATGCTGGCGGCGATGTGCTGAAAGCGACCAACCTTGAATCTAGAAATGCCAAAGAGTTGTTTTTTGAAACCGAAGGCATTGATATTTATTCGGCATCAGCCGTGGCCACTGCGTCATTGATTAATGCCTTAAAAGAAGGCAAGGTGGAAAAAGATGCCCTGATTATGCTGAATATTACGGGCGGCGGCGAGGAACGATTTAAAAGCGAACACAGCCTTTTTTACCTCGAACCTGAATTGAAATTTAGAATCACACCAACCCTTGAGGAGGTAAAAGAGCAACTGTCTGGGATTAAGTGGTGATGATGCGGTATTGGGTTTCCTGAATCACCAAAAACGGGGGATTATTCCGGTATTAGTTGCTTTCAGTCTCGTGGTTGAGCATTTTTATGAGGCTGACCATATTTTTGTGGAAAACCCTTTTAATCACCGGATCCTGAATACACCGGGGAAATGCCGGAGGGTCTTCTGAACGCGCTATAAAGGTCATTTTTACCAGGTCAGGTTTTATGCAGATCAGTTCCCAGCTTGCCTTGTAATGGGTCAGCCTTTCAACACCTTTAGCAGGCGGATAACTTTCGTCGCTGCTCTGCATATTCATTAGAATCCTGTCTTTTTTTGCACTGTATGACAAAACATTCAGGGTAATCATCTCACGGTCATTGAATGGCCAGGGCAAGCCATAAAGTGAATAAGTGTACCATTTAAATGGATTTTCACGATGAAGGATCATAATTTTTTTGATTCCTGACATCCAGACAGAAACCTCCTTCGCTTCTGTAATTGCTTCAAGGGATTTCTCCAGTGAGTTGTGTACCATGATTTCGGCTTTCCGTTCACGAACCCTTATTTTATCCGAAATGTCAATCCAACGGAAATAGATTTTCACCCCATCCGAATGCTCCAGAAGTTCCCAGGAAGATTCCTTTTCCAAAATCAAAACCCTCCGGGAATCAATCGTTGCTGAAGATGTAACCAAAGTGAATATGGTAAAAAGCAGCCATCTGAAAACAATCTGATTACCTGATAGGAGAATCATGTAAACTGTTTATAATGACAAAGATATAAAAGCAATGTTCAAAAACAACATTTTGCATATTTTTTATCGGACAAGTGGCTTCGATACATTTTACGAATCTTAAATACGTGGGGCCGGCCTGTAACCCTGAAATTCCGGTTGGTTTCGGCTCCGCTCAACCACCGGACTCAGGAACCTTGTAACCCTGTAATCCTGGGCTTCGATACATTTTGCGAATTTAAAGCTCGTCATTAAACACAATTATATCGCAAAACACTCAGCCCCCTGATTCTGAAACCCTGTAACCCTGTAACCCCGGGCTTCGATATGTTGCGGTAAAATCTGTTTTTATTGAAAGAGGCGCAAGGCCTTGCGTCTCTACAATCTGTAATTCTGTAATCCTGAAATTCATATTTTTGCACAATGATAACTGTTGATAATACCATAAATTCCGATGACCTTGGCAAAGTTTGTTTTGTCTGTAACCTCGCTGCCTGTAAAGGTGCCTGTTGTGTGGAGGGTGATGCCGGTGCGCCCCTTGACGAAAGTGAAATTTCAGAACTCGAAGATAATCTCGATTACATAAAACCTTTTATGCGTCAGGAAGGTATTGAGGCAGTTGAACAACTGGGTGTATTTGACTACGATGCGCACGGCCATTATGTTACCCCGCTGATTAACGGCGCCGAATGTGTGTTCGTGGTTTTTATCGAAGAAGGGATTGCCGCCTGCGCCATTGAAAAGGCATGGGAAGCCGGAAAATCAAAATTCAGGAAGCCGGTATCGTGCCATCTTTATCCTGTCAGGATAAGCAGATACAATGACTTTGATGCCGTGAATTATCACGAATGGCATGTTTGCCGGCCCGCTCTGGAATATGGAAAGAAGTTGAATGTTCCGCTGTATAAATTTCTGAAGGACTCACTGATCAGAAAATATGGTGAAAAATGGTATGCGGAATTGTGCAGGACAATAGAAAATCCAAAGAAATAGAGAAGGAAATCCAGTTACCAATTTATGTTGGGGATAAACTGATATCGGAATCAGTTTTCTTATAAAAATACTGTAGGGACACGATACATCGCGTCCCTACAGTGCTTTAAAATCAATTCGAATTCGTTAAGCAATGGGAGCAACTACTTTAGCAGCAGCCATTGTTTCGAGTTCCTTGTCGATGTGGAACATACCGGCCTTATCCTCGCCTACCAGGTTCATTTTATCAAGAATTCCATGAACGGTACTTTCTTCTTCAATCTGTTCATTGATGAACCATTGCAGGAAACTACCCGTGGTATAATCCTTCTCTTTCAATGAAACTTCATACAGTTTGTTGATGGAATCGGTAATAAACTCTTCGTGGCTCATAACATGCTTGAAAACATCGAGCAACGATTTGTACTTTGAAGCCGGAATTTCAAGTTCTGACAGCACTGCATAGCCGCTTCTGTCGTTTAGGAATTTGATAAATTTGAGCATGTGCATACGCTCTTCGTCCGACTGTTTGTATAGGAAATTTGCTGCACCGCGAAAACCCTTGGTTTCGCACCACGATGCCATTGCCATATAAATCCTAGAAGAATGTTCTTCGTTTTTGATCTGGATATTAATGGCTTCTTCAACTTTTTTTGAGATCATGTTTAAAGTATTTTTATATCAGTTAAACAAAAATAAGCACGTAATGTTTCGCTGTTATTTATTTTTAAGCGCTTCGGCCCCCCCTACAATTTCAAGAATCTCCTTGGTAATAGAAGCCTGCCTTGCATTATTATAGGATAGTTTCAGGTCTTTAAGCAATTCTGATGCATTGTCTGTAGCCTGCGACATGGCAGTCATACGCGCTCCCAGCTCCGAAGCCCAGGAATCGAGAATCGCTTTGTAAACCTGGGTTTTCAGAATCTGTGGCACCAAAATTTCCAGAATCTCCTCCTTCGAAGGATCAAAAATATAGTCAGGAATTGAAGTGGCTGATTCTTCGTTTGTATCCGGCGGCTCGACCGGCAGAAACTGCTCTACGGTCAATTTCTGGGTTACTGCATTTTTGAACTGATGATAAACAAATGTAATTTTATCAAAATGACCATCCCTGAACAACTGCATCAGTTTTTCGGCAATTACCGAAGTATTGTTGAATGTGAGGTTGTCGTAAAGGTCATCGTGCGATTCGAGGATATTATACCCCAACCTCTGGAAGTATTCAGTTGCTTTGCGGCCAATGGTTATCAATGCCAGATCATCAGACTTTCCGGGTTTACTATAGCCGGAAGCGATAGCGTTAACCTTTTTTATTACATTGGAGTTGAATGCGCCGCAAAGACCGCGGTTCGAAGATAATACAACGAGCAACTGTTTGTTTCCCAGACGCTTGTCGGTGTAATTGCCTGAATCAAGACTATCAGTTCCGGCACTTAGCTCCTGCAGCATCTGTTTCTGCTTCTGTGCAAACGGCCGCAACTGCAGAATACCCGTTTGGGCTTTGCGCAGTTTCGATGCAGCCACCATTTTCATGGCGCTGGTAATCTGCTGGGTCGATTTAACCGAGGCTATTCTGTTTCTGACTTCCTTCAGGCTTGCCATTTCAGAATGATTGATTCGTTATACTTCATATTTTTTACTGAGATCACGTGCTATCTCTTCGAGTTGTTTCTCAATCTCGGGGGTATAGTTTCCTTTGCGCAGCAACTCGAGAAGTTCAGGCTGGGTATCAACCAACCGGTGCAGGAATTCAGTTTCAAAATCGTGCACACTTTTAACCGGGATTTTTTGGAGCAATCCTTTGGAGCCACAAAAAATAATAGCCACCTGTTGCTCTACGCTCATTGGCGAATACTGGGGCTGTTTCAGGATTTCAACATTGCGGGCGCCTTTGTCAAGAATTGATTTAGTGACAATATCCAGGTCGGAACCGAATTTCGAAAATGCTTCCAGCTCGCGGTACTGGGCCTGGTCGAGTTTCAGGGTTCCGGCCACCTTTTTCATGGATTTAATCTGGGCGTTACCTCCCACCCTTGAAACAGAGATACCCACGTTGATGGCAGGTTTTATGCCGGAGTTGAAAAGGTTGGTTTCGAGGAATATCTGCCCGTCAGTAATTGAGATTACGTTCGTCGGAATGTAGGCCGACACATCACCGGCCTGTGTTTCAATGATCGGTAGCGCAGTGAGTGACCCGCCACCTTTAACTTTCGGTTTCAGCGATTCCGGAAGATCGTTCATCCGGGCTGCGATTTCGTCGGAAGCAATAATCTTTGCAGCTCTTTCGAGCAAACGGGAATGCAGGTAGAAAACATCGCCCGGGTAAGCTTCGCGTCCGGGTGGGCGCCTCAGCAACAACGACACTTCGCGGTAAGCAACGGCTTGTTTCGATAGATCATCGTAAATAATCAGCGCAGGACGCCCCGTATCGCGGAAGTATTCGCCGATGGTAGCTCCTGCAAAAGGTGCATAAAACTGCATGGCGGCGGGGTCACCGGCTGTGGCGGCCACAATTACCGTGTAACTCATGGCGCCTTTTTCTTCGAGGGTCTGAACAATATTGGCTACTGTACTTCCTTTCTGACCAATGGCTACGTATATACAGTAAACGGGTTCTCCCTTGTCGTAAAATTCTTTCTGGTTGATAATGGTATCGATGGCAATTGCTGTTTTGCCTGTTTGCCGGTCACCAATAATCAGTTCGCGCTGTCCGCGGCCGATAGGGATCATCGAATCAATGGCCTTAATACCGGTTTGCAGCGGTTCGTTAACCGGTTGCCTGAAGATTACCCCCGGGGCTTTGCGCTCAAGCGGTAGCTCAAAAATTTCGCCTGTTATCGGGCCTTTACCGTCAATGGGTTCACCAATCGTATTGATAACCCTGCCCAACATGCCTTCACTTACAGGAATGGATGCAATGCGACGGGTGCGGCGAACCAGATCGCCTTCATTAATGCCTGTGCCTTCGCCAAGCATAACTACGCCCACATTGTCTTCCTCCAGGTTAAGCACAATTCCCTTAACCCCGGTTGTGGTAAATTCTATCAATTCGCCGGATTGAACATTGTTGAGTCCATATACCCTGGCAATACCATCACCAACCTGTAATACTGAACCGGTTTCTTCGAGCTCGGCTGCTGTGGTGAAGCCTGCAAGCTGCTGCCTTAAAATTGCCGATACTTCTGCGGGTTTAATTTCTGACATCTGTTAACTAAGTTTTAAAATTCTCTGATAAAGGTATTTACATTAAAATCGCTGCGCAGGTTCTGGAGTTTTTTGCGGATGCTGTCATCAAACTGAATGCCTTCAAGTTTCACAATAATCCCACCGATGATAGAAGGATCGATAACTTCCTCAAGTTCAATGGCTGAGCCGGTTTGTTTTGAAAGAACCTCAAGCAATTGTTTGCGCATTTCATCGGTTAGCGGCGAAATGGTGGTAACAACAGCTTTCTTTATATTGCTGTCCTCGCGAAAAAGATCACCGAATTTCAGGGCAATATTGTAGAGGTGTTCTTCACGCCTTTTGCGGATAATGATCTCGATGAAACTCATCGTGATTTTACCCATCGATTTACTGAATATCTCCCGGAAAATACTGATTTTCTTTTTCGCGCTGATTACCGGACTTTTAAGCAGAACCTGCAATTCGCGGTTTTGCCTGCAGGTTTCAGCCAGGGCAGCCATGTCGGCGTTAGATTCCTCAAGGGCATTGTTTTCTTTTGCAAGTTCAAACAAAGCCCGGGCATAACGAATATTAATCCTGGGGTTATCCATAAACTCTAATTAAGTGTAATCCCACTGATTGATTTCTGGACTATGGCTTTGTCTTTTTCAGGATTTGATAATTCCTGTCCAAGCACCTTTTCGGCAATCTCTATCGAAAGGTTGGCGATCTGGTTTTTAAGGTCAGTAATGGCTGCCATCTTTTCAAACTGGATGCGCTCCGTTGCGTTTTCAATGATGCGGTTAGCTTCCTCGTTGGCTTTAACGCGAGCTCCTTCTATAATCGTTTCGCGCACTTTGCGGGCATCCCGAAGCAAGGCATCCCGTTCATCTTTTGCTTCGCGCAACAGTTGTTCATTGCTGAAACGCAGTTCTTCCATCTCCTTTCGGGTTTTGTTGGCTTCGTGCAGTGCCTGTTCTATGGCCTGTTCCCTGTCGTTGAGTGCCCTCATAACCGGCGGCCATACGAACTTGCCAAGTATGAACAAGAGAAGGCCAAAAGCCAATGTCATCCAAAAAATAAGCCCAATTCCGGGACTGACTAATTCCATATTGTCTTGTTTAATGATTTTTCATGAAATTATCCCGGTAAGGCAACCAACCGTTACCCTGCCGGGATATTTGACCACTAAATAAATACAACAAGCAGACAAACTACGATTGCGAAGAAAGCAACTCCTTCGATAAGAGCTGCAGCCACAATCATGTTTGACCTTATGTCGCCGGTAGATTCAGGCTGACGTGCCATTGATTCAAGCGCACCGCGGCCAATGTTGCCGATGCCGATTCCGGCACCGATTGAAGCAATGCCTGCACCAAGTGCGGCTCCCATTTTTGCAATTGGGGCCAGATCAGCAGCTACCTGTAATAGTGTTGTTAATAGTGACATAATTGATTGATTTAAAGGGTTATCGGTAAAAAAAGAAATTACTAATGTGATGTTTCAGATGAATGTCCGTGTTCTTCGGTTGCCATTCCGAAATATAATGCCGACAGCATGGTAAATACATAAGCCTGAATGAAGGCAACAAGCAGTTCGAGAAGGCCGATGAATACCGAGAAGAGCACCGATACCGGTGAAACTCCATATCCAAGCGCCGGGTTCATGTTGGCAAAAATGAAAATCAGGCTCATAAAGCCAAGTACGATGATGTGCCCCGCTGTCATGTTGGCAAAGAGACGGACCATCAATACAAATGGTTTTATAAATACACCGGTAAGCTCGATTATCGGAATTAATGGAAATGGGAATTTTAACCACCAGGGCACTCCCGGAGGATTGAAAATATGCAGCCAGTATGACCGGTTGCCAATAGATGTTGTGATGGCAAAAGTGAAAACTGCAAGAACCATAGTTACTGCTATATTACCAGTAACATTGGCCCCACCGGGGAAAAACGGGAAAAGGCCTATCAGGTTGCTGAAAAATATGAAGAAGAAAAGGGTAAGCAGAAATGGCATAAAACGTTTGTAGTGTTTTCCGATAGACGGCTCGGCTATGTCGTCGCGCACAAACAGGATAAGTGGCTCGAGCAGCGACTGCAGGCCTTTGGGTGCATGGCCGGCATTGCGTTTATAGCCGTTTGCTACCTGGAAGAAAACAATCAGCAGCAAAATAAATGTGATAAAGATTCCAACAACCGTTTTGGAGATGGAAAGATCAAGAGGCCTTGAAGCGGTTTTGTCGGTTTCCATGGTTCCGGGTATCACCTTCACAATCTTACCTTTACCAGCTTTTCGGTCGCTTTCGATTTTATACCCTTTGTAGGATTCTTCGCCATGATGAAACTTTGCGGAACTGAAAACCATCAGTTTGCCTTCGTCAACCAGGATAATCGGCAAAGGAATGGTAATATGCGTGTGTCCGAAAGAGGCGATATGCCAGTCGTGACTATCCACTATATGATCAATGATCATGTAGCCGGCATTGAATTCTTCGCTGTGTGAGGTGGTTTCTTGATTCGTTTGGTGAGTTTCCCCGGCGGCAGGGGAAGTTGAAAACGCCCATAAACTGCCAAGCAGGAAAGTAATTGAAAGTAAAAATGTCCTCATGCTTTTTGGTTATCCGCTGCTTTTAATTTACTATGCTCTTGAAGGATGCAATATTACCAAATTTTAACCATTAATCTACCCCTGGCAGAATAAATGTATTTACAGGGAAAGACATCCCTGTAAGATCACACTTTTATGATTAACCCTGTAAACAAGCTTTTGCATGTTTTGTTTAACAATCTTAAAATTTGATCCTGATTTTAAATTTCAGAGCTTTAGAAAAGGATTTTTCTGATCTTTACACCTGACAAACCCCCTAAAATTTACCTGGAATGGAAATAAGCAAAACCGGCCGCACCGATGAATATTTCATGAAGCAGGCCCTGCTCGAAGCCCGGAAAGCCGCTGACCGAGACGAAGTGCCGGTTGGAGCCGTTATTGTTGGCAACGGTCAGATTATAGCCCGTGGACACAACCTTTCAGAAACCCTGAACGATGCCACTGCCCATGCCGAAATGCAGGCTTTTACAGCTGCCGCTAACCATATCGGCGGAAAATATCTGAATGAGTGCACACTTTATGCAACCATTGAGCCTTGCCCGATGTGCGCGGCCGCATCCTTCTGGGTTCAGTTGGGCGAAATCGTATATGGCGCTTCCGATCCTAAACGGGGTTATTCAACCATTGGCGCAAACCTGCTGCATCCCAAAACCAAAGTCAGGGGTGGAGTATTGGCCGATGAGTGCGGATTGCTGATGACGGAATTTTTCAGGAAAAAGAGAAAACTATAACATTGTGAACTGCCTTATTGTTAGGCAGGTTAACCCTTCTAATCCTCATCTGCTTACTGAATTTTTATCATTTATTGTTTGGAGGAAATATCAGCGGTGTTTTCAATTTAACAGTTATTAAGTATGTTTAACAATGCATTAACATTAGAGGGCTTTCGACAGATGTACATTTGCCTGTCTGTTATTAATGACAGATAAACTAACTAAAAAAACCAAAACATTAAAACAATGAAAAAGATTCTGATTATGGCAACTGCAATGATTTTTGCAGTGGGTTCAACGGTGATGGCATCAAACCAGGCTCCGGTAACCAAAGCGCAACATCCTCAAAAAACCACTGTCCCGGCTAAGGCGGATGTTCAAAAACAAGCGATAAAAGCCGAGGCTAAGGCGCCTGCATCAGAAACAAAAGCCAGCACTTCCAATTCACAGCAGGTTCCGGCAAAAACACAGGAAATGCGTAAAAGCGAAAACAGTTCAAAGCCCATCATGAAAGATGAAGCAAATGCTTCAAACCACAAGAATTTAAAAAAGCACATGAAATCCCATGTAAAAAAGTAAATTAAACTAAGGACAACAAATAAAAAGCGGCCCATATTGGCCGCTTTTTATTTGTTACCAGAATTTGTGTAATGTCTGCCAGCGCCGGGGAATATAGAACCGGAATATTGTTAGCATCATCATCAGAACTTATACCGCTCCCAGCAATTCTGCCAGTTTTTTGCGCAGGTCATCGCCTTGCAGATTCCTGGCTATTATTTTGCCATCTTTATCGAGCAGCACATTGGCCGGGATTGACATAATGCCATACTTTTTGCCGGCTGCATTGTTCCAATACTGAAGGTCAGAAACATGATTCCAGGTGAGTTTATCATCTTTTACAGCCTGTTCCCATGAAACCTTGTCTTTGTCGAAGGAAACGCCAAGGATATCAAACCCTTTGTCTTTAAATTCATTGTAGGTAGCCACAACATTGGGGTTTTCCTTACGGCACGGCCCACACCAGGAAGCCCAGAAATCGACCAGTAACACTTTGCCCCTGAGTTGTGACAAGGTTAGCGGGTTTCCATTGATGTCATTCATGGTAAAGTCGGGAGCTACTTTTCCCGGCTCAACATTTTGTAAAACATTGATGCGTTCACCGAGCATTTTTGCAAACGATGATTCCTTTACTTTTCCTTCGAAGGCGGCCATTACTTCTTCAAGTTCCTGAAGGGTAAACTGGTAAGAATGACGCATGGCTACATAAGGAGCAACAAAGGATGATGCATTCACCTTTACATAGTCCATGATTTCCTGTTTCTGCCTGCCTTCAAAAGCTTCAATAGAGGTTTCAATCTCTTTCATTTTTACGCTATCACCGGTACGGCTGGCTTCGTTGTATGCAGAATAAAGGCTGATCTCTTCTGATCGCTGTTTCTCCTGTTTTGCCATGTAAACACGGTAAGCCTTATCGGACTCAGAACCGGTAACTACTGGTGACATCAGGCTGTCGACGTAGAAACTGATCCTAATATCGGCAGGTTCATTGAAAAATCCCACAAAATGCGACTCATCGATTCCGATGTAGTACATGTCCGGAGAGTCTATGGTTCCTTTAAAAGTAAATTTGCCCTTTTCAACTTTGGCAGTATCCAGCATTTCGAACTGCCCATCTTTACTTTTTTGCAGATAAACATTGCCGGTAAAATCGCCTTTGATTTCACCCTTGATAATAAATTCATTGCTTTTACGTCCGGTGCAGGCACTTATCACCAACACAGCCATCATGTAATACAGGATTTTTTTCATCGTACAGGTATTTTGTTTTAAAAGTCAAAAGTAGTTAATTACACAATCAGAGGAGAGAAAATAGAATAGCCGGGGGTTTATTTTCTGCGGCGCATAAACAAATACTCAGCAATTATAACCAATGTCAGGGTAAAAAGCGTACTCAGAATAAGGCGGATAGAAATCATGCCAATTTCAGCAAAGCTGAAAGCATCGAGCAGGGAAAGCACCAGTTGGTGGGTAAAAATCAGGATTAGTGAATAAATTAAGAACCAGCGAAACCCCATATCGGCAATGCCTGGTTTCAGGTTGCCCTCATAATCGGCCGGAGCACCAACCCTGCGGATTACCCAGGGCCTTAAATAGGCCATAAAGACGGAGGCTGCGGCATTCAGCCCGGTTGAATTACTGAATATGTCAACGCCAAGGCCAATGAGAAAAGCCGTTATCAGCAAAAGCCACCACGGAACTTCGAAAGGTAACAGCAGGATGAAAAATACATAAAGACTGGGATTGATGTATCCTCCCAAATTTACATGGTCGAGCAACAGCACCTGAACCGCAATAAGCAGGAAAAAACGGATGATATCTTTCCAGAAGGTGCTATTCATTGACTATGTTTTTACTTAATTCAATCTCTTCTTCCCTGAGTAGGTTTTTAACAATGTAAACGTACCGCAGGCTATTCAGATCGGCAGAAAACCTGAAATCGATGGTATAGAAATGGTCGCCGCTTTCAACATAGATTTTCTCTACGGTTCCTGCCATAATGCCTTCGGGAAAGATATGACTGAATCCACTGGTTGAAATGGTATCGCCTTTTTTTATCTTAACATGTGCAGGTATATCGAGCAGGGTACCAATGGCCGGGCTGCCGCCGTTCCAGACGATGGTTCCCATTTGGTTGAGCCTGTTAATGCGGGCACTTAATTTGGTGTGTTGGTTGAGCATCGACATAACCCAACAGAAATCGTCAGAAACGCTGACCACAGTTCCAACGATACCATCAGGGTTAAATACTGCCATGTCGCGCACAATACCATGCCGTTTACCTTTATTGAGCATGATGTAATTATTTCTTAAAGTGGTGGAGTTGCTGATGACCTTCGCAACAGAATAGGTATATTGCTGCCCGTAAAGTGTATCTTTTACCCTGATGGTTGAAGTGTCGGTGGTAAGCTGACTTTCGGTTAGTTTCTGCCAGAGCCGGGCATTTTCATTGGCCAGGCGTTCGTTTTCCTTTTTCAGTTTGAAGTAAGCCGTTACATCTGACCATGCACTGAATATACCTCCGGTAAATCCATCTGTTGCATTGGTAATAATAGAACGCTGGTAATAACTCTTATTGACAATAAGAGTTATGGATGCAATTTCAAGAACGAGGAAAAGGAAAAAGAACTTATACCTCCAGATGAATGCCAAAATATATCGCATAGGCGTTCATTACAAATGATTGACCGGCTTTTGAAAACCCCGGCTTTACTTGATGAGGAATGTAAATTTATTAAAGTTCTTGAGGGCTATGCCAGTTCCTCTTGCCACTGCCCTTAACGGGTCTTCAGCAACATGCACCGGTAGCTTGGTTTTCAGATGGATACGTTTATCGAGGCCACGCAGCATAGAACCACCGCCAGCCAGATAAATACCGGTACGGTAAATGTCGGCTGAAAGCTCCGGGGGTGTCATCTCAAGGGCATTCAGCACGGCTGCTTCAATCTTCGAAATAGATTTATCAAGACAATGTGCTATTTCCGAATAGTTTACATAAATTTCCTTGGGAATACCTGTCAGCATATCGCGGCCATGTACAGGATAATCAGGTGGAGGATTGTCAATTTCGGTCATGGCAGCCCCAACATTGATTTTTATGGCTTCAGCGGTACGCTCACCAATGTTGATGTTGTGCTGCTTGCGCATATATTCCTCAATATCGTTGTTGAAGTCATCACCGGCGATGCGGATTGATTTATTGTTGACAATCCCGCCAAGGGCAATAACGGCAATTTCGCTGGTACCACCCCCGATGTCGATGATCATGTTGCCGGTTGGTTCCAGTACATCAATTCCGATTCCGATTGCAGCAGCCATGGGTTCATGAATCAGCCTGACTTCCTTGGCTCCGGCCTGTTCAGCCGAATCTTTTACAGCCCGCTCTTCTACCTCGGTTATACCTGAAGGGATACAGATAACCATCTTAAGTGCAGGCGGAAACAGGCTGCGGGTTGGACCGGTCATTTTTATCAGCTCCCGTATCATGTATTCTGCCGATTGGAAGTCGGCAATAACGCCATCGCGTAAAGGTCTGATCGTCTTTATATTTTCGTGCGTTTTTCCGTGCATCATCATGGCACGCTTCCCGACAGCGATAATTTTACCGGTATTTCGTTCAATGGCTATAATCGAGGGCTCATCCACTACCACCTTATCATTGTATATGATAATTGTGTTGGCAGTTCCGAGATCCATTGCAATCTCTTTGGTCATGAAGGAAAATAGTCCCATTTTATATTGATTTCTTAATAATTGTGATTAAAATCTGCAATCAGCAGGATAACCTCAGTGTTTAAAATGCCTGGTTCCGGTAAATACCATACTCAGGTTATTTTTATTGCAATATTCAATCGTATCTTCATCCCTGACAGAGCCACCGGGTTGAATTACAACCGTGATTCCTGCCTTGTGGGCAATTTCAACCGAATCGGCAAACGGGAAGAAAGCATCGGATGCCATAACAGCCCCGTTCAGATCAAGCCCGAAGGCGTTGGCTTTTTCGATAGCATGTTTCACGGCATCCACCCTCGAAGTTTGTCCAACCCCACTTCCCAGCAACTGCTCTCCCTTTGCCAGCACAATAGCATTCGATTTACTGTGCTTGACAATGATATTGGCAAACACAAGGTCTTTAACAGCGATGCTGCCAGGTTCAGTCTGGGTTACTACCCTGAAATCAGCACTTGTCTCAGATTTCAGATCTCTATCCTGTTGCAAAACACCGTTTAAAATAGTCCGAAACTGTTTTGTCTGGGAATCAAACGATTTAACTTGCAAAATTATTCTATTTTTCTTGCTTTTGAGCAGTTCCAATGCATTTTTTTCAAAACCTGGTGCTACGATGATTTCAAAAAACAACAGGTTAACCTGGGCAGCGGTCTCCTGGTCTATAATTGCGTTGGTAATCAGCACACCGCCATAGGCCGAAACAGGGTCACCAGCAAGGGCTGCTTTCCATGCATCGGCCAGTATTGGTCTGGATGCAACACCACAGGCATTGTTGTGTTTGAGAATGGCAAACGTCGTTTCGTTGAAATCACGGATAAGGGAAACGGCCGCATCAAGATCAAGCAGATTGTTGTAAGACAGCTCTTTACCATGCAGTTGATCGAATACATCGCTCAGATTACCAAAAAATTCTCCTTGTTGATGTGGATTTTCACCGTAACGCAAAGCCGTGGCTTTTCCTGCAGTGCCCCTGAATTCACGGTAGCCTGCTTTTTCGCCCATATAGTTGAAAATGGCTGAGTCATATTGCGATGATTCTGCGAAGCTATATGCCGCGAAACGAAGCCGGTCTTCAATTTGAGTGCTGCAGTCGTTTGAAGTCAGAATTTCAGTTAATTCGCCATAGTGTTTTGAAGACGGCACCACCAGCACGTCGGTGTAGTTCTTGGCTGCAGCCCTTATTAGTGAAATGCCGCCAATATCTATCTTTTCGATTATTTCATCGTGGGACGCACCCGAGGCGAGTGTCGATTCAAACGGGTAGAGGTCAACAATAACAAGATCGAATGGGGGTATCTGGTATTGCTTCATTTCTGCAATATCTGATGCCAGTGAACGTCGGCCGAGGATACCGCCGAATACTTTCGGATGGAGGGTTTTTACCCGGCCACCCAGAATTGAAGGATAATTGGTCAGCGATTCGACTGTGTGCGCCTTTATACCTAAAGATTCTATAAAGGTAAAAGTACCTCCTGTGGAATATATTGATACACCTGATTTGTCAAGCATTCTGACTAAAGGCTCAAGACCATCTTTGTGGAAAACGGAAATAAGAGCAGATTTTATTTTGATTACTTCGCTCATTTTTATACTGATCAAGGTCCCAAATTACAACTTCAATGAAGACCGGTGATCATTAACGGTATTTCTACTAATTGATTGTCATGTAATTAGAAAAAATACATCATTTAATTTCCGGCCTCTTTAATCCTGTGCAAGTTTATTAAAAATCGGGGTACCGAACAATAAATAGTTTCTCACCGAAGGCCTTAAATTATTATTTTTACATCGGGATAAAATGAAGCCGATGAAACAGTCGATTATTTTTGTAAGGTTATTGCGCGAAAGCTATTTATTTGCACTCAATGCCATTGTGGTTAACAAGGTAAGAACATTTCTTTCATTGCTTGGAATTACCATAGGTATTTTTTCAATTATCTCTGTCTTTACTGTTTTCGATTCGATTGAGCGCACTTTGCGTGACAGCATTAATTCGCTGGGCAGCAATGTGTTGTTTGTGCAAAAATGGCCCTGGGCATTTGGCAGCGACTATCCCTGGTGGAAATATATGAAACGGCCCGAGCCCACCATGGCCGACCTGCAGGAGATACAACGCAGAAGCCAGGCATCGGAAGCAAGCACCTATATGGTTCAGACCAACCGCACCGTAAAGCGCGCCGCGTTAGCCGTTGACAACGTTTCCATAATGGCCGTTTCGCACGACTACAGTGTAGTCAAATCAATTGAATTCTCTGATGGACGTTATTTTACACCTGAGGAATCGGCTGGCGGCAGGCCGGTAGCCATTATCGGAGATGAAATTACCCAAGCACTGTTCCAGAATTCGGATCCAATTGGTAAGCGGATAAAAGTCTTTGGCCAACAGATAGAGGTTATCGGCCTGCTGAAAAAGGAAGGAGAGAAAAGCTTTGGTAAATCGAATGACAACCAGGTATTGGTTCCTGTGAACTTCGCCAGGAATTTCATCGATTTAAAGCAGGAAAATATCGGTGCTGCCATCATGGTTCGTGCCCGCCCAATGGTTAGTAACGATGAATTGTCGGATGAACTTACCGGCATCATGCGTTCGGTGCATAAGCTGAAGCCGGGGGTGGAGGACGATTTTTCAATCAATGAAACCAGTGTAATTTCCAAGGGATTCGATCAATTGTTCAGCGTGGTAGCCATAGTTGGCTGGATAATCGGGGGTTTTTCACTATTGGTGGGCGGCTTCGGGATAGCCAATATTATGTTTGTTTCCGTAAAGGAACGCACTGCCCAGATTGGTATCCAGAAATCAATGGGTGCCAAGAATTACTTCATTCTTCAGCAATTTCTTTTTGAAGCGGTGTTTCTTTCAATCTTCGGGGGAATTGTCGGGTTGGTGATTATCTTTATAATTACCCAGTTGATCTCATTGATTACGGATATGAACCTGATACTCACTTTTAACAATATTGCCCTGGGAATAGGTGTTTCGGGG